>DATBMP010000212.1:0-3139 GCA_036554845.1 Pyrinomonadaceae bacterium | reverse complement strand
CGATTGCCAGCCAGGATGGTGAATACCTTTACATCAATGGTTGGGGATTTCCGCAGAATCAACCGGGACAACAGGTGAAGACAATTTCCTGGGAAGATGCGTTACCGAAATACGACAAGAATGATGACAAGCTAATTGCTAAAACCGAAGTAACAGGCACCGAACAGATCGACAAGATGCTTACCTGGGCCTTTGAAGCGTTTGATATGGACCGCGACGAGAAGTTGAACGCGAAGGACTGGGAAGTATTTCGCGCAATGATGGCTTCGGAAAATGGATTGCTGGCGATCAAACTTGGCGGCGAAGGCGATCAATCTGCGAATGCAATTCGTTGGCGCTATACCAAACCCGTACCCCAAGTCCCTTCGACGCTCCTTTATAAAGGCGTGCTCTATATGATCAACGACAGTGGCATTCTGCTTTCGTTTGATCCGGCGACCGGGAATGTACTCAAGCAGGGACGTCTTCACGGCGCAATCGACAAGTATTTCTCTTCTCCGGTTGCTGCTGACGATAAAGTATTCCTGGTTGGGCAGGGAGGACAGATGTCTGTGTTGAAAGCGGCAGGCGATTGGGAAGTTCTTCGTGTGAATGAGATGGATGATGAATGTTACGCAACGCCAGCGATTGCCGACGGTCGCATTTACGTGAGGACGCGCAGCGCCTTGTACTGTTTTGGAGGCTAGTCACCCAGGTTTGTAGGCGTTCCTCCGTGGTTGAGGGTTGTTTCCTAAATAGATTCCAAGGTTGGAGACTCAGCCGTCGGATCGAAGGAGTTTCATGCTAAGCCGCGGGCGGCCACGGAGGCCCCTACGAAGCTTGCATGATCTGTGCGTGCGTCTCAATGATTTCGGTCGTTTGCTCCGGATTCGGTGTTAGCGACCAGTCATCATGGTCCCACGTCCCGCCAAGAATGATCCCGTCTCTACGCGGAAACATATAGCCGCCCCCAAGGTAACAGTAGTCAATCTCCGGTTGCGGGAGAAGCACTACTAGTTGACCACGCACTGGTACCAACTCCTGATCATCAAACAGAGCCCGAGCGCCCAGCCCGGTGCAGTTGAAGACAATTGTTTCTGGTAATCTCGCAATCTCTTCACGACTGCGGAAATCCTTCACTATCAATTTTCCGCCCGCAACATAGAAGTCTCGCAACAGCGCCCGCAGGTATACGGCAGGTTCGATCAGCATCGTGTTGAAATGTCGCACAAACGGAAAACCAAAATAGCGTTCCGGGTCGCGATGGACCACTGTGTTGGGATAAAGATCTGCACCGCCGGGCATCTCGCGCCCCAGTGAAGCCTCATGACGAAGCAACTCCAGCGTTTCAATCCAACGAACGCCGTATTCGTTACTGACAAGATTCTGAAAGGCGCGATGAGACGTCTTGCAGGCCGCAGCAAACTGATCTGTGAATAGAGAAGTTGCTCGTTGTGGCTCGTACACCAGAGTGGGAGACCAATGAGCTCCTGCGATGTTTGATGTGGTTTCAGGAGGGAGATCTTTAGCGTAGATCGTGACGGTACCTGGGCCATCCTGATAACGGCGTTGCAGAAGAAGCGCCGTGGAGAGACCGCTGACTCCGCATCCGATGACACCAAACCTTCCCGCATTGATCCTTCGACGTACGTTTGGTCGTGGGGATGACTGAATGAAGTCGCGGATAAGATCGACGGCTAGCGAAGCGGTGCCCCATGAGAGTGTTACCCCGGCGCCTCCATGACCATAGTTGTGGACCAGCAGTTTTCGTCCCATGCGCTCAGCAGCAACAACAAAACCGGGCGCGCGGAACGGTCGTAGACCAACTACTTCTCGAATGATCCGATTAGGTGAAACCTTGACCGGTGCAAAACGTCGCTCCTGAGCAAACGCAATCACGCTACTTGACGGACGCGTCGCCATCAGTAGCGCGCTGGTGCTTAATGCGCCACGCAGAAAACTCCGCCGGCTGTTTGCAAAAACTTTTTGGTTTGACGTGCTAATCATGGCTCCGGATTAGAGAGGTGTTCTTATTATGGCAATCCCACCCTCGGCTCCACGTTCACGCGCTTCTCGGCCAATACATGATGATAAATACTCCTGCCAGCGCGACTGCGCCCCCGATAAGATCAAACTTATCAGGAGTAATTTTATCCACCTGCCAACCCCAGAGAATAGAAAGAACCACAAACACGCCGCCATATGCAGCATACACGCGCCCAAAGTTAGCGGGTTGAAGCGTAGGTATAACCCCGTAGAGGATCAGGATTGCGGCACCGACCAAAGCCAACCAAATTGGTTTGTTCTCACGCAGCCACAACCAGACTAGGTATCCGCCACCAATCTCACATAGACCAGCAGCGACAAAGTAGAGCAGGGATTTAATCATTCGGTGATTTTAGGCGTAACGCGCCAGCCCTACAATCTGGAGCACCGCGACCAGCAAGTCAGGTCGGCTCGCGCCAATGATGGTTAAGTTCACCCTGTGTTGATGCTAAGTTCGTTTAGTTCGATCTTCCGTCGCTCGCTTTCTTTCTCCAACGCTGTCCTGATTCCTGGGTAAACTTCGAGGACGGCTTCCAGGTTGTTGCGCCTGAGTTCATAAAGCGAACAGGCCGTCATTGCCGTCACAGTCGCGTTACGTGGACGATTTTCAAGAAATGCCGCCTCGCCAAAGAAATTGCCCGCCATCAAAGTCGCAATGTGTTTCCAATCGTCGCCTGTTTTTCTCGTAATGCGAACGACGCCGCGAGCTATCAGGTAGAGCGACGCTCCCGGATCACCCTGTCGAAAGATCACCTCGCCCGGGACAAAAGTTCTATGACGCATTCGATTCGCGAGAACCATGAAATCTTCCGTGGAGAGACTCTGCAGAAAAGGAACAGTGCGAAGAAGTTCTTCGGGGCTGGTCTTTAATTTTGGGATTGCGTGATGGTGTAACTGGCCCATCGCGTCTTGAAATTGCACAATCAGACGATCGGCCACGGAATTCGAAATCGTTCCAGCCGTTGCTTGCTGGTCCACTGAGTTCAACTCGCTCAATAAGACAAGTCGCCGCCCGATCTGCTCCTGCAGGTCGTAAACAAATTCAGGAAACTGTTCCGCCATATAGTCCAACTGTTCCTGGGCATTTTCGTTTAGTGACAGATAGGATCCTTTT
>DATBMP010000018.1:0-16801 GCA_036554845.1 Pyrinomonadaceae bacterium | reverse complement strand
CTGGGGTCGATTCAGTTGATCTCGATGGACCATTCATCACAGGCGCGCAAGGTGTGACGCGAATTCCCGAGTTAACAGCGCTTCATTGGCACCTGACGGAAGTAGAAAGTGGGCGGAAGGCTTTCGAAGACGCGGCTCATGGAGGGGTCCAAATCACTCAGCGAGTGACGCTTTGCACAAAAAGTCCTTTTTGGAGTTCCGGCTCGGCCGCCACCCTTGCGGTAAGCCCGCGGCTTAGCGAACCTTCATATATTTTGATCGAGCTATGCCTCAAAAGATGGAACAGTTTAGGCGTAGCCTGATATTTAGGTTGGAATAAACGGTAAGCCGCAGGCTTACCGCAAGGGTGCGGCAGAGCCGTACCCAAAAGACTTTTTTGTGCAAAGCCAGCGAGTGAGTCTCGCAGGTGAAGGCGCCGACGACCATTTGCAAGGCTTGGAAGAGTTGGAAAGGGAGTTACCAGCGGGAATGAACCGCCTGGTTCTAGCTATGGAGGCCACCTGATCTAACTTAGCTTATTGCAGTTACTATCGCAGCACGCACACCCAACAAATCCGAATAGTCTTTTGAATATACGGCATCGACATTCCGGATGCGGTTCACACTCTCTACCAACTCGTCAGTTGATATGAAACCATTCTCGGTCAGCGAGATGGCCCATGAAGGAAAATGCGATGCCGTGCGAAGTAGATCTTCGATAAGACCAAGATACTGTTGCTTACTTTGCACTCTCGAACCTAGTTTGCCGGCGCGACTCAATTCCAACTCGGTCCAAAAAGAATCGTCCCCACGTAACCACTCCTCACGCCAACCCAAAACCGGAGCAGGCTCTATCTGAAATACAGGCGCCGGCAGTCTCAGAAAAAGAAGATCGGTATGCTGTCTCTCGGCCAGAAAACTCCGCACGTCCTGATTAAAAGCCTTGTTCCGTAGCGAGTTGTCGTAAGGGTAAGGAACAATCTCGGACATTTGTCGAAAAACCTTTGAGAGACCCAGCGGCTCGCGTAGTTGTCGCGTGATCTCATCAAACGAAAGCACGTAGTCGCCAACCATCATGCCGATCGTCAGCGCCAGCGCGCGTTTATAGATCGAATCGAGCCGCTCAGCGTTGAATCTGACAGTATCAAACCACCAGGCGTCAGTTTCATTGAACCATTTCAACAGCGCGGGATTGTCGAGGCGGTCGCGAGGTACGTACGCATCATCAAGAACCATCTCGATCTCTTGGTCACTGAGACGTTCAGAATGGTTCTCGACGAGAGCGATGGCCTTGGTAAACGACCAAAGCATGAGGTCGTTTGCAGCAACCCTGGTCTTCCATCGTTTTAGATGAAGGCCCAGCTCAGGCTCGCCGCCAAACGGAATCGCGATCGACGCAAACTTCAAACGTCGTAACACGCCGAGTTCAAAAGCTAACCAACCGTTAGGAAAGACTGAATTCATCTTGAGAAAGTCGAGAAGATGTTTGAATCGCTCGGCGACGAAGCTGTCTCGAAATGGGTGCGACGATAAGACTGCATCTCTTCCATCGGCGGTAACGAGAGAAACGCGAGCACAACCTTGGGATCAAATTCCACCGCGGCACCCGCAATAATCTTTTTTCGTGCCTGAGCTTCAGTCAGTGCCGGGCGGAACGGTCTGGTATCCGTAAGTGCGACATAAGAATCGGCAAGACGGAGTAGCCGTGCAGCCAGCGGAATCTCGCGCCGCCTGAGTGAGTCGGGATAACCAGATCCATTCCACCATTCGTGATGCCATCTGACCAACAATTGCACGGCCCGATCAGCGCCGGCTCGAGCGCTCTCTTGTTCACCAATCACTGGATGGCGAGTTAGATCGATCCGTTCCTCCTCAGTCAACGTTCCAGCGCGTTGAATGTATTCACGTTCCATCGCTACCTCGCCCAGATCATGCAGGAGGGCTGCGGCCCGGAGCGATTTTCTATCCTGCGGGGCCATGTGAAAACTTTTAGCGAGTTCATCGGCGATTCTGGCGATACGCACGGCGTGCGGGTTCTCGTACCGTTCAAATTGATCGGCGGCCGCGGCCAGTTGCAGAAAAGCCTTGGTCGCGGCGCCATCGAGGTTGTTGATTGACGAGGCTGACATCGGGTTTAATCCATTCACCTGACTTCTCTGGCGATAGTACAACAACTCATTTTTGAAGTTTCTTTAAAAGCGCCTTGGCTTCGTTATTATTTGGATCGATCTGAAGTGCTCGTTCAACCTCGGTTAGCGCGCGACGATAGAAGGACAAATCAAAGAAGAGCTCGGCGAGCATCACACGATACGCAGCGTTAGTGGGATCAAGTTTGACCGCGGCCTGGAACTCGGCTTCTGCCATCTTTTGCGACTTGCTGTTAGTCGCCAATGCCTTTCCGTAGTAGGCGCGATAGCGAGCCTCTCTTGGCGCAGCTTGAGCTGCGGCTGCCAGATGTGGAAGGGCTACACTGGGTTGTCCCATCTCTAAAGCTGCAAATCCTTCACGAAAACGCTTTTCTGGATCCTGGCCACCAACAGTCGCGGATCTATCATCGCTGGTAAGGTTTGTCTGGGTAGCTCGTTTCGGCGCGGCATCGGCGATCTTCCTGGCCTTTTCCTGCGCGGCCAGTTTGAGATCGTAAGCCGATTTCTGTTTGGCATGCGTCAGCGTCTCATACGCTTGCGTGATTCGTGCGAACGCCGACTCGACGCGCGCATGAATGTCGGCCTTCGCGTGGAAACGATCTGGGTGGTAACGGCGGGCCAAACTATAGTACGAGCGTTTGATCTCGTTGATTGCCGCGGAACGGTCCACATCAAGCACCGCGTAGTGATCAGTGGCGGCGTCCATCCGACTAAAAAAGAACTTGAGTTCTTCCTCCTCGCTTACAGCAGGTTCAACTTTCGGTTCTTCTACGGGCGGCGGTGGAGGCGCAGGGGCGGGCTTTGGTGGAACGGCCCTTCTGGTACTCGCTGTCCGTTTAAGTGCGAGGGGAAAACTTTGACGTTTGACGTAACCCGCGAGTATCAGTCCGTAGATCGTTTGCAATGCTTCGGTTGGACCGAGACCGCTTAGCGTCACCAACTCACTCAAAGAGAGCGGTTGTTCAACTCGCGAAAGAACAAAACCTTCAGCCGGAAGCAAACGCGCTGATTTTGTTTCGGCGCCGGTGGGAGCTATCTCTTCATCAGGATTGGGAAAACGTTCCAACACAAAGGTGGGTTCAAAATCTCGCGCTGCTTCAATTAAGAGACTGGAAGTATCGACTCTGACACGAGTTGAATCAGCCAGCCTCGCCTGATTGTCATATTCCCATGATCCGTCCTTCCAACTCAGCGTCAGTCGAAGAATGTCTGAAACCATTGCTGCGAGAACACTCTCAGTCGCGAACTGATCAAGTACTCCTTTACTATTCAAGACGGCAGCTAGTGCGGTATCAGATCTGTTATTTCCGAAGGCGGCGAGTTGTTGTTCCGAAACCAGGTTGTGCTTTTTCAGATACTCACTAAATCGAAGATCCCGAACGTTTGAAGCGGCGTAGACAACCTGACCGTCCTCAAAATAGATGACTGCTTTGACACGCTCGTTCTCGAGCCTGAGCGCCCCCGAGAGATTAGTGATTGAGATCTCACGAATGAGTTCTGCTAAAGGATGCGCGGCTAACTTCTCAGCCATCGGCTTTGAACTAACATTCCCTCCGGCGGATCATGATAGCGCATTGTGGTGGATTAGTGGTTGGTTGGACAGAGGTCAGTGGTCAGTTGGTTTTGGGTCTTTGGGCTTTGGTCTTAGGGGTTTAGGCCTGGGTTGGCTCTGCGCCTCTGCGTTCTCTGCGACCTCTGCGCTTCCCTGTCTAGTGCGTGACGTGCTTCCAGTCGAGACAGAGTAACGCAGAGATCGCAGAGACACAGAGGATGCAGACCAAAGACCCAACCCCAAGACCGAAGCCCTAAGACCAGAGTCCCAAACCAAAACAACAATTGACCGCTGACCACCAACCGCTGACCACCGACATCACCCAGAAACCCTTCCTTTGACACAACTTAATCGCATCTTTATATTGATGCTACCGACAATTTTAGTTCACTTGCGGAAGCTGCTCGTCACTCCTGCTTGCTGACGACGACCGCGAACCAATGGCTGAGAGATCAAGCGAATCTGCCCCAAAAGAGTTGGAACAATCTGGCCCAGGCGCGTTCGAAAGTCATAGCGTCGAACACCTGATCGAGCAGTTAAAGCAACGCTCGGAAGAGTTGGAAGAAGCCAATCGAGAACTGCGACGCGTTTCCCATTACCGATCGCTGTTCCTTGCCCGAATGTCGCACGAGTTGCGCACCCCTCTGACTTCGATTCTGGGTTTCAGTGAAATTCTTCTGGACCAGGAATCGATGTCCGAAACTCAGAGGCGCTTCTGTCAGAAGATTCAAGACTCCGGGATGCAATTGCAGGCCAGCCTCAATCAGCTCGTAGATCTTTCAAGGCTGGAAGCTGGTCAAACAGAGCTCTTTCTTCAAGAGTTTCCTTTACGGGAAATGTTGCGGGATTCATGTGCGGCTGTGGCCAGGTACGCGCAGAAGAGACAGATCACGATCGAATATGACCTCGCGCCTGAGATAACCACCGTCGTTTCGGACCAGGGAAAACTTAGGCAGGTGCTTTACAGTTTTCTAGCATGGTCAATCGGTCGCACTCCGATCGGAGGCCGCACGAACCTATACGCTGATCTAGTCGAACGACATCAGTTGCGCCTGGTTATTGAAGATGAAGGTGAGCAAGTCGCAAACTTGAATCGAGTGTTCGACCATGAAACCAAGGACGACGCAGAACCAGACGTAAACGATTTAGGAATAATCATCGGCCGCCGATTGCTGGAAATAATGAATGGAAGTATCGACTTGCAAAACCGAGACTCCGTAGGCTTGCGAACTGTTATTCAGATCTCCGCGCGTCCATCGAACGGCCAAACCTGAGAAGAGAATCGCCCGAATGGATCCTATCGAGATTCGCGAATGCACAACCATCGAAGAGTTGAGCGACTGTGTTCGTTTGCAGCGTGATGTCTTTGCGTTACCTGAGCTGGAGATCTCTCCACGTCGCCATTTAATCGTTACCCGACAGGCAGGTGGGTGGACCCTGGGCGCATTTGAACGAGGCGAGGGCCACAGACTAGTCGGGTTCGTTCATCACCTTGTTGCTGTTCGCGGGCGCAATGAAGTGGTTGGATACTCACACATGATGGCCGTCGATCGCGATTATCAGAACAAGGGCGTTGGGGCGAGATTGAAATGGGCGCAACGCGAACGCGCAATGGGCGAGGGCAGGGAATTCATCAAGTGGACCTGGGATCCTATGCAAGCGCGAAATGCACACTTCAATTTGAATCGCTTAGGCGTAACGGTCAACTCGTATGCGGAGAATTTTTACGGGACTGATTACCCTACTGATACCGATCAGAAAATTGCGCGTGGTAGTGGTATTGATAGCGATCGTCTGTTTGCTAACTGGCGACTGCGTTCCCCGCGCGTACTAATGGCTGCGAAAGGCGAAATTGCAACGAACCTTGCTGATCCGCGTTTGAAGATAGAGATTCCGCCCGACTGGGCAGCAATGATAAAAAGTGATCCTGAGAAGGCCCGGCGTGAACAGTTACGTGTGAGACACGAATTTCAGCAAGCCTTTCAATCAAATCTGGTTTGTGCTGGTTTTGAAAGAGGCGGAGATCGTCCCGGTTATCTGCTTTACGATTCCCAGGCAGTTGGATTGTAGTAACTATGTCCTTCACGAAGTTCGATCGTTATGTCGACCGTCACTCCCGCAGTTTTGCGGAGCGATTGCAAGCGCTTTGTCGCATGCCTTCGGTTGCGGCGCGGGGAACCGGAATGCGCGCAATGGCTGACGCAGTCGAACAGATGATGCAACGCGTTGGCATTGGAACTCGTGCGTTCAAGATGGGCACTGGTTATCCGATCATTTACGGGGAGTGCGGCGCAGGCGATCAGTCCTTTGTGGTGTATGGTCACTACGATGTGCAACCCGTCGGGCATCTCACCAACTGGTCTGTTGGTCCCTTTGCAGCGACGATCATTGACGGCAAGTTGTATTCGCGCGGCGCAGCTAACAGTAAAGGCGACCTCGCAGCGCGCCTGGCAGCAGTCGAGGCCTATCAAAAGACATTCGGCAAACTGCCCGTTTCCCTGCGATTCGTGGTTGAAGGTGAAGACGGATTGGGTAGTCCTAGTCTCTACCGCTTTGCAAACGAGCATGCGGAATTGCTTAGGGCCGACGGTTGTATCTGGGACGAGGGCTATCGCGACACGATGGAACGTCCGGTGATCAGTCTTGGTTTCAAAGGGATCACGTTTCTCGAACTACGCGCCACCGGAGCTCGTTCCGATCTTCACTCAAAGTGGGGCGCGATAGTTCCAAATCCTGCCTGGCGACTGGTCCAGGCACTGGCAACAATTACATCTCCGAAGGGAGTGATCACTATTGACGGCTTTTCATCGCACGTCGCGCCCATCAGCGATGAAGATGCGGAGGCATTGAAAGCCATCGAACTTGATGAGTCAGGACTTAAACGAGAATTCAAGATCGGCGGTTGGCTGCGTTCATTGAAAGGCGCGGCCTTAGTCAAAGAGCACATATTCGGTCCCACTTGCACTATCTGTGGAATTCAAACTGGTCACACCGATGCAGGTGCGAAGACTGTCTTGCCAAGCTCAGCGATGGCGCGTTTGGATTTCCGACTAGTGCCGGATCTCAATCCCGCGCTGGTTATCGAACTGCTGCGCGCGCATCTCGACCGTCGTGGTTTCAAAGACATAGAGATAATTGAGTTAGGCAACGCTCCATTGGCCAAGTCTTCGCAAGGAACAGTTGTGGCCCAGGCGGTCATTAACTCAGCTTCAGAAGTTTATGGCAGTTCGCCGCTGGTCTATCCGATGGATCCATCAAGTGGTCCAGTCGGTGCGGTGTGTGGTGTTTCAGATCCTCCAGCGCCAATGGCATCTTTCGGTATCAGCTATGCAGGCTCAAATCCCCATGGTCCGGATGAGAACATTCGGCTGGACGATTTCCTGCAAAGCATCAAGTTTATCGGGCGTGTGATTCACGGTCTTGGTGCCGCGAGACCAAAAGTCACGCGGAACAGCGGTGTGCGAGAAGCGAAAATGGCCGGCGCGAATCCGAGATAGGACAGTGTGAATTGCCGATTGTCGATTGCCGATTGAATTCCTTGGCAATGGTTTCAAGCGGCGTTTGGCAATCAAAGGTAAGAAGGAAACGATTTGGCGAGTCCGAAGTCAATTGAAAAAGAGATCGAGCGACTTCGTGAGCAGATTCGCCACCACGATGAACTCTATTACGTTCAAGATGCTCCTGAGATCTCCGACCGCGAATATGATCTGCTACTCGAGAAACTAAAGGGTCTCGAAGAGAAGTGTCCCGACCTCATAACTCCTGACAGTCCTACACAACGCGTCGGCGGCCGACCAGCCGAAGGCTTTGCCGAGGTTCGTCACCGGCGTCCGATGTTGTCGCTCGACAATAGTTACAATCTTGATGAGTTGCGTGCCTTCGACGTGCGCTGTAGCCGCCTGGCTGACGGTCGCGCAGTAGAGTATGTGGCCGAGTTGAAGATCGATGGATTATCGATCTCGCTTTCCTACACAGACGATCTGCTCGTTCGCGGTGTTACCCGCGGAGATGGGCGCACCGGTGAAGACGTCACGCAGAATGCACGCACGATTCGCAGTGTGCCGCTCAGAATTCGGTCGCAGGCTAAGTCAATTGGAAAAGAGATCGAGGTCCGGGGTGAAGTATTTATCCCGCGGAACGTCTTCGAACGAATTAATGCCGACCGTGAAGAACAGGGTGAACCGAGATTCGCAAACCCGCGGAACGCTGCTGCAGGGGCGATTCGCCAACTCGATTCGAGAATTGTCGCCACACGCCGGCTCGATATGTTTGCCTACGATCTCCTCACGGGTGATCGCAAACCCTTCGCTACTCACTGGGAAGCGCTAGATTGGATCGAGCAAGCAGGCTTTCGTGTCAATCCCTATCGCGAACTCTGTTCGTCAATCGATCAGGTAATAGATTTTGCCGAACGCATGGAAAAGCAACGCGACGAACTCAGTTACGAGATCGATGGATTGGTCGTGAAAGTGAACTCCACCGCGCTTCAGGATGAGTTCGGCACAACGCAGAAAGCGCCTCGATGGGCCATTGCTTATAAGTACGCGGCCAGACAGGCAACAACGCAGGTTTTATCGATCACTGTACAGGTTGGACGAACGGGAGCGCTGACTCCGGTCGCTAATCTTCAGCCAGTACTACTCGCAGGCTCGACCGTTTCCCGTGCGACGTTGCACAACGCTGATGAAGTGAAGCGTTTGGGAATAAAGATTGGCGACTGGGTTCTGATTGAGAAGGGTGGGGACGTAATTCCAAAAGTCCTCAAAGTGATCGAATCAAAACGTACCGGTGCTGAAAAGGCGTTTCGCATGCCCAGGAAGTGTCCGGTGTGCGGTGGTGAAGTTTCTCGCCCCGAAGGCGAGGTTGTCGCACGTTGTATTGCAGCGGATTGCGAGGCGCAGTTGTTGGGAAGGTTGCTCCATTTCTGTTCCCGGCGTGCAATGCGCATCGAAGGGCTGGGTGTTTCGCTGGCAGAACAGTTGATCACAGGTAAACTGGTCCATGACGTTGGCGATCTCTACAAGTTGACGTTGGAAGATCTATGCGCACTGGAAAGAATGGCCAGGAAGTCGGCGACAAACCTGCTGTCGCAGATAGACGCCAGCAAGAATCGTGATCTCTCAAATCTGATCTACGCGTTGGGTTTGCGACACGTAGGGGAGCGAACTGCCGCGATTCTCGCGCGACATTTCGGGTCACTTGAGAAACTGAGCAACGCAACGGTTGAGGAGCTAGACGATGTGCCGGAGATTGGATTAACGGTCGCCGAAAGTGTTCGCGATTGGTTTGATGACGAGGGCAACGTCGAACTATGCCAGCGACTTACTGCTGCGGGTGTCAAAACCAAATCCGATGTGAAATCCAATGTCGTTGCAGACGAGAAGTTTGCCGGGAAACAATTTGTCTTGACCGGGACGTTGGACAGTTTTACTCGCGACGAAGCACGGGCACTGATCGAAAGTCGTGGCGGACGAGTGAACTCGTCAGTCAGCAAGAAGACCGATTATGTAATTGCCGGCAGCGAAGCGGGATCGAAACTGGATAAGGCGACTGAGTTAGGTGTCTCGGTATTGGATGAAGCGCAGCTGAAAAAGATGTTGGAGTAGAACATTGGGGGCAATTTGGCAAGTAGCTCGCGACCGGGCTTGCCTCGAGAGCCTTGTATCTCATTCACAACGGGGTTTTGGCCGGTGATCCACCACGCGAGAGTATCGTAACGCGTTCTATCCAGCTCGTTCTTATGCAACGACCTCAGTCTATGAACTGAAGAAGAAACTGGTAATGACATACTTGACTGACTTGGTTTTGCCCCTCCGGAGCATAATAAGTCAGTCAAATAACAATCCCAATCGTTAGTACGCACTTGATCGACTATACTAATTCTGCAAACGCACTTTTGGTTTCAAGGAGCCTGAATGACAACGTCTACAAAGAAGAACGATAAGTTGGAATTGCTCTATACCCTTTTCTGCGATGACGTTCGTCTCGAGGTAGGCAACAAGTTGTCATTGATGGGAGTGTTTCAAAACATCATGGTCCAACAGTTGCCCGTGTCCTTGATCAAGTTTGCAGTGGTGAATCATTGGCGCGGCGAAGGTGCGCACCTTGCTGAAGTAAGAATCCTCAGTCCTGATCGTCGGACACCGGTGGTCGTGTCGCAGCCTACTCGCTTCGAGATTGCTCCCGGCGGTGGCTTTGCAGACAACATCAGCTTCTTTGTGAACGTGACCTTCCCCACCCCGGGACAGTACTGGGTGCAGACTTTGATCGACTCGAACCTTTTTGACGAGCAGGAGTTGGTCGTTAGTGATGGGCGTGAAACTCCTACACCCGCCTTCTCAGAGGCAGTCAACTAGAACCTGATTTGTGGTGGGCTTTCGGTTACGACTCGAATCAAAACTCGATGTTATAGAGTTTTATCTTCGAGTTCAGGGTGGTTGGTTTAATGCGCAGAAGTTTTGCGGCCCTTGCTTGATTACCCGCTGTTTGTTCTAACGCCCGCTTGATCAAACCCACCTCGAATCTTTCAACCTCGCCATAAAAATCGATTCCTTCAGCCAGGTTTAGAGACTGAATCCGAGATGTTTCTTCACTAAAAGACTTGTCCCGAGCCAAAAACTCTGCCTCTTTGAGCATGGTGAATGCGAGGTCGACAAGCCGTTGAACCCGGCCCGAATTAGCACGGTCGGCGATTCGAAACGGCGGGGTCATCCCCGACGAGAGCCCTGGGCCTTGATGTTGCGATGTGTGAGGACTGGATTTAACTGACTCCGCTAAAGACACTCTTTCTACTCTCATACTTACTCCCCCTGCGGAATAAAGTCTTTCCTGAATACGAAAACACCGTGGAAGAAAGTTCTGTGACAGATTTCCATTTTCGTGCTTGTCGTCGGGTGTTGCACCAAATCGTTAACGAACAAAAAGCGAGTCTCTTAACAAGACTCGCTTAATGAACTAACTCTTTGGTGCGGATGAGAGGACTTGAACCTCCACGATGTCACCATCACAGGCTTCTGAGACCTGCGCGTCTGCCAGTTCCGCCACATCCGCGTGAAGGGCAGTTCATTATGCGAATGGGTTTAGAGGGTGTCAAGAAACGAAAAGTTGCACGTTTGACACCCTCTTTGTACCGAATCTGGCAGACTATTGGCTCTTTTTCTTATGGCGCCAGCAGGTTCAGGATGTTACCCAGGTCAAACCCTTGTCTCCCAAACCGGTCGTCGTCATAACGCCGGTCGTATCGGTCACGACGGAAGTTTCTGCGGCGGCGGTAGTAATCGTCGTCGAATCGGCGATGGCGGAAACGCCTGCGACGAAGGTCATCATCATCAAATCGTCGATCCCGAAATCGGCTTCGGCGACGGAATCGATTGTCGAAACGGTCTCCTCGGGCGCCACGGCCGTCCCAACGTCCGTCTCTCGCGTCGTGACAATTAATGAACTTGTCACATTTCCTACCCCAGTTTGACCCTCGTCCTTGCCAGCGGCCACGACCCTGTCCGAAGGAGGTCACAGGCAGAGCAATGATGAAGGCCAGGCTGAAAACCGCCATAGAGGTTAAAAGTCTCTTTCCGAACATAGGTCCTCCCTTAAACGTGTGCACGAAATAGTGTTTCAATTTTTCTTGAGAGTTCTGAGAAAGCTCCTCACCAATTAAACAAGAGGCGTGCCTCGGCTTCTCTGGGCGAGATGACGGCCAAACTGGCCTTACACTAAGTGGGCCATATACGATACGGGACATGGTGACACGGTATCGGGTGAGTAGAGAGGTCCGGAGTTCAAACTGTGGTCATCGGGGCCGAAGATCGAGCCTGAAGCGCTCAATAGACCGGAGGCGCAAAGCTCACTCCACGCCAACACTTCGATCTGTTAAGTTATGGATCATTGCAGTTTGGTTTCGGTTGTGTGACCTGAGGATGACAAGAACAAACGGGATGACCCTATGACTGCTCTCGAAGAGGCCGAAACCTCGTCCCTCAAACTTCGCTATCAAGATGTGCTCAACAGGGTGCGTGACTGCGCCGCAAGCTCGAATCGTACTATCGATGAGATTGCTCTGATCGCGATTACCAAGACGCACCCCGCAAGCGTGATCCAGGAAGCAATCAAATTGGGAATGACCGACTTTGGCGAAAACCGCGTGCAAGAGGCCGAGACCAAGATCATGGAAGTGGGACGCAATTCCGCTCGTTGGCATCTGGTGGGTCATCTTCAAGCAAACAAGGCGCGGAGAGCGGTCCAATTATTTGATGTCATTCAATCTGTGGATTCAATCTCGATAGCCCAAAGGTTGGAACGACTTTGCGACGAACTTGCGAGACCAACCCTGGAAGTTCTGATTCAGGTTGATCTCGGACAGGAAGAGACAAAAACAGGCGTGGCTGAAGCGGAGCTCGAAGAGTTGGCTGCAATAATAAACGAGTGTTCCCATCTTCAGTTGATCGGGTTGATGACACTGCCGCCATTCTTTGAAGAGCTAGAACTGGTGCGCCCTTATTTTCGACAGTTACGGGCATTGCGAGATGAACTCAAAAGCAAAGGGTTCTTTGGTGCGTCTCGCGGAGAACTTTCCATGGGGATGACTAACGATTTTCCGATCGCAATCGCGGAAGGCGCTACGATGATTCGAGTCGGTACTGCAATCTTTGGAGCGCGGGAACGGATAAACTGAAATGCAGATAGTCAGTCGTATCTATCTTTTTCTGAACTGGCTGATCATCAGTGCCGCAGTCGGTCTGATATTGCTGATGGTGTTGCGCCTAATTGCGACCGCGATGGATTGGAATCCTTTCACATGGTCAGCATTAACAATCCGTCGTCTTTCGGAACCGTTAATTGCTCCAATCCGACGCGGCCTGACGCGATTTCAAGTCGATCCGAAATATGCTCCGCTGGTGTTGATTCTGATCATAGTTTTATTTGCCTGGTTTACGATTCAGGTCCTCGCGACCGTAGCAAACACACTGATTGGTGTTTGGATAAGTGCGACATCGGGTGCTTTGGCTCCGCTGATTGGCTACTTGCTTTATGGCTTGCTGAGTCTTTATTCGTTGATGATCTTTGTTCGCATCATCTTATCGTGGGGCATGCTTGGTTCTGGCAGTCGTGTAATGCGATTTTTGATCAATGCTACTGAGCCGTTACTTGCCCCCTTGCGCCGCACGATTCCCCCGGTCGGCATGTTCGACATCTCTCCGATCGTCGCCTTTATCATTGTGTGGATTTGCCAGGCAGCCGTGGCGGGCCTTCTGCTACAGGGACAGAGAATTGAGTTCATCGGTTGATTATCATTGATCGAACACTCTGTGAAAGATGGAAAGCTGACCTTTCGTGTGCAGGTTGTGCCACGCGCGTCACGCAGCGAGGTGGTCGGAGAACACAACGGAGCCTTGCGTGTTCGGATTGCCGCTTCGCCCGTGGAAGGTGCGGCGAATGATGAACTCGTTCGAACACTCGCTAAAACGTTTTCGGTCCCGACGAGTGCAGTGAAGATAGTCCGTGGTCAAACCAGTAAATTGAAGACGGTAAGTGTTACGGGTCTCTCACAAACCGATTTTCTGGATGGTTCCAACCGATGATAAACGCCGTAACACAAATAAATCTGATTGATTTAAATGGCGCGATCCGCGGCTGGTTTGTTTTCGCAATACCAAATCAGCTACGGAAACAAAGTTTGACTGGCTGCGTATTTGGATAGAAGGATCTGACGTCAAAAAGTGATGGAATCTAGAACTATCTCCCATTACCGGATCATCGAGAAGCTGGGCGCCGGCGGAATGGGTGAAGTCTACCTGGCAGAGGATAAAAAGCTCGGGCGCAAAGTCGCATTGAAACTTCTCGCCCAGGAGTTTACTGCTAACCGTGACCGCTTGAATCGCTTTGAACAGGAAGCTTGCGCTGCCTCCAGCCTCAACCATCCCAACATCTTGACGATCTATGAAGTTGGTGAAGACGCCGGAACTCATTTCATGGCGACCGAGTACATCGACGGCATTACGTTACGACATCGCCTGCAGAACAGTGCGTTAGAGACCGCCGAGATCCTTGATATCGCAGTTCAGATTGCCAGCGCACTTGATGAAGCACACTCGGCCGGTATCGTTCACCGCGACATCAAACCCGAGAACATAATGATTCGCCGTAATGGCTTCGTTAAGTTGCTGGATTTTGGTCTGGCGAAGCTGACCGAGAAGACCATCGATCGAAGCAGTTTGGACGCGGAAGCTTCGACGCGCGTTTTTGTGCAGACCGACGTCGGCGTTGTAATGGGTACATCTCATTACATGTCGCCGGAACAGACTCGGGCGAATGAACTCGACGCGCGCACCGACCTCTGGAGTTTAGGTGTAGTGATGTACGAGATGTCCGCAGGACGTGCGCCCTTCGCCGGCGAGAGCTCAACCGATGTGATCGTTGCTATCACGCAAAAAGAACCCCAACCGCTCGCCCGTTTCAGCAACGATGTGCCAGCCGAATTTGAATGGATTATCACCAAGGCACTCAGAAAGGACCGGGATGAACGCTATCAAACCGCGAAAGAGTTGCTGACGGATTTGAGGAAACTGAAGCAGCGTTTGGAGTTTGAAGCAGAACTCGAGCGTTCCACGTCGCCCGACAAACTTGCCCGAAACACTTCAACCATCAGTGACCAGCGAACGCTGGCCACTGAAATCAGTCCTTCCGTTCCAACGAATCAGGCAGTCTCGAGCGCCGAGTACATCGTTAGCGAAATCAAGAGACGTAAGAAGAGTGCCGCAGTTGTCGCCGGACTTTTCGTTTTGGCAGTTGTGGCGGGAGTCTTGTTCTATTTCAACCGTGCGAACGCATTGACTGACAAAGACACGATTCTGATCGCGGACTTTGCAAACTCCACGGGTGAAGCCGTCTTCGATGGCACGCTTAAACAAGCCCTGGCGGTTCAGCTGGGCCAAACTCCATTTCTGAATATCTTTCCCGATGAGCGAGTAAAACAGACCCTTCGCTTCATGGGACGTTCGCCCGACGAACGCATCACCAAAGACATCGGTCGAGAGATCTGTGAACGGCAGGGAATCAAGGCGCTGCTGGTAGGATCAATTTCCAGCCTTGGTAGTAACTACGTCATCACGCTTGAAGCCCTGAATGCTCAAACCGGCGAAACGATTGCGCGCGATCAGGTTGAGGCACAGAACAAGGAAGGCGTGTTGTCGGCGCTGAGTGACTCGGCTTCTAGACTGCGCGAGAAGCTCGGCGAATCGTTGAATTCGATCAAGAAGTACGATGTCAAGATCGATCAAGCCACGACTTCCTCATTGGAGGCCTTGAAAGCGTACGCGAATGGAAACGAGCAGCGCGCTATGGGCAATCCCGCCGGAGCTTTGCCTTTTTACTTGCGCGCCATTGAGCTTGATCAGAACTTCGCTATGGCCCATGCGCGTCTGGCTGTTCATTACGGGAACAACAGTGAGTTTGACAAAGCACAGGTGGCGGCGCAGCGTGCGTACGAGTTGCGGGACCGCGTGAGTGATCACGAGCGTTTTTACATTTCTGAGAAGTATCACAATTACGTAACCGGCGATCTCGACAAAGCCATCGAAGTGCTGCAGGCGTGGGCCAAGACCTATCCCAACGACTTCATCCCTCGCAACAACCTTTCGAATAACTATGGGCACGTAGGTTTGCATGAGCGGGCCCTTGCGGAAGCATTGGAAGCAGTTCGCCTGGATCCACGCAGCATCCCTGCTCGCGGTAATGTCATCCGCGGCTTTATAAAACTTGGTCGTTGGGACGAGGCCAGGCAGGCAATTGATGAGTTGCGCGCGCTGGCTCCGGAGTCGGAGGCAGCTCATTTTACGATCTACATTTTGGCATTCTTACGTAACGACCAGTCGACGATGCAGCAAGAGCGGGAGTTTGTCCGAGGCAAACCAATGGAAGCCGATATGCTTAATCTTGAAGCTTCAGCAGCGGCGTATGGTGGGCGACTCAGACGAGCGGAAGAGTTGGCTCAACAGTCTCAGGAGCTGTTCAAGCGGCAGGAGCGAATCGAGAATGTCGCACAGGTAATGGAAGGTGTAGCACTGACACAGGCTCTAGTAGGACTCTGCAAAGATGCGCAAACCACAGCGGCATCCGGATTGGTGATGAGCCCCGGGCGCGTAGGTTTGACGACCGGTGGTTTGGTCTATGCGGTTTGCGGGAACTCTTCACGCAGCCTGGCCATTGCGGACGAGATTACTAGGAAGTATCCGACCGATACTGCTTCAGCCGTGGTAATTGTTCCAATGATTCGTGCGGAGACGAACAGGACCCGAGGCAATGCGGCGGAGGCATTGCGAACACTCGAATCAATAAGGCGTTACGACTTGGGCAATATCACAGGTTTTTTGTCGAACTACTTACGCGGACTCGCCTACCTCGACCAGCGCTCTGGTAACGAAGCCGCCGCGGAATTTCAGAAGGTCCTCGATCGCCCGGGAATTGATCCAACATCAGTAATTATCCCGTTGGCCCACCTTGGTATTGCGCGTGCAGCGGTGCTGAGTGGCGATCAATCCAAGGCACGGAAGGAGTACCAGGACTTCTTTGCGCTGTGGAAGGACGCTGACAAAGATTTGCCTGTACTGCTTGCTGCGCGCAAAGAGTATGAACAGTTGCAGTGACCAGCTATGGCCCACACTGATTGTTGTTGCGCGTAACGACTGACGAGAATCGTGTTTGATACTCCATGGAAGTTAGAACCGCGCAGACCATGGCGCGATGGTTGTTAGGAACCTGGTTGTTAAGAACGTTCAGCCAGAATTGATAACCGCTGTCATCAGGATCTCGCCTCAGGTACCCGAAATACTGGGCCAACACAAATGCCGGATTAAACTCGACCTGCCGGTATTCGGGATACTCGATCAATCTGATTAACACACGTGCCCGACTATCGGTCTGGTTTGTGCCCGCACTGTATTCACCATTCAGCTCCCCGGATTTCGCCGACAGGTTCAGTCCCGAAGTAGCGTTGACCCGAGCGATCAGAGCGTTTACAAACTCTGGTCCTGTCTGGTTCAGCGGATAGGTGGAGATGAACTCGCCTCGTTGCACAAAATCATTCGCATAAGCGACCTTCTCAGCGTTGAGATTGATCCCCTCCTGA
>DATBMP010000006.1:0-4996 GCA_036554845.1 Pyrinomonadaceae bacterium | reverse complement strand
GGATTGGGTTTCAGAAATCCGACTTCTTCACCAGCGTAGACCGCCGCAAAGCTCTCCTTCAGCCCGAGTGCCTCCAGCTTATAAGTGGCCCGGTAGTCGGACAGGGCCACCTGTGTCGTAATCGCACTGAGCTTCGTTAATAATTCCTGCGCACCCGTTCGTGGTCCAATTCTCTCGATCTCACATCCATACCAAAGCTGCTCGGTTTTGTGTAGTGACCTTCGATCGTCGTCCTGCAATGGACCAGGTATCCGCCCGCCGTCTCTTCTAAGCCGATCCATCGTGCGGCGGTATTCAGCGAGCGAGGCAAGATCACGTTGCGCTTGTTTGCCATGACCAGCTAAGCATTTGTGCAAGAACCTCATCAAAATCTGAAACCTTAGCTGACGCAAGGAGTAGAGCGTGCCATCCACGTCCCAGCTGATGAGCTTTACGGAATCGAGATTGATAGTTGGTCGCTTCTTCATGGATGTGATTGAAACTCTTCCCAGGTCCTGCGGTACAACGGCAGAAATTTGAATTGAGGACTTTCTACGGAACTCATGAATTGAGCAGCGCTAACTTGAACGATGCGAACTGCACCAAGGCGTCCAGTTTCGCGCTTGGAGCGATATTCCGAGTTGCACTCACTTAACAACCGATCAAGTGATAGAGCCAGCGCGTCAGCTGAGAGCTTTAGTAATTCGTTGGAACCAGTAACCAGGACCATCTTGTAGTGAGGCGTGACCGCATGCTGATGAGATGGAATGCATGCCAGGTGCTGCGCCGCATGAAGTTCTGGATATTCATCTCGTAATCTTTCCAGTGCGATCGTCACTTGTGCAGAAGTCAATTTTTCGCCGGTGAACGAATATTCGAGTTCTCTTCTGCGCAGAAAATGTAGATCCGGTAAACCATGCACATGACCTCGGCAAAGAAAAAGATCTCCGGTTTGATAACGCCTCAGTCCGTACGAATCAGTAACAACCATGGCGTAAGACTTACCCCGTCGAAGCTTTGAAGCTGCGAGAAGATTCTCGGAAAGGTCTTCCCTGCCCTCCTCAACAAACTCATAAAGCACTTGTTTGGCAATAGGAAGAAACATGACATTCCCGTTTTCAAAATGAGTTTGCGTTTCAACGGTCTCGGTTGACATGGAATACATCGGGAGAAGTCGATACCGTGTCGCTGGCAAATAGCTCTCAAGTCGATCGAGAAACGATTTCAGATATCCGCCTGTCCAACAGATATAAGTTGAGACTGCCGGCGCGCATTCTTCAAACGACAACGGCGTAGTACTCGTGGCGATCAGCCTTAGTCGGCTGCACCATCCACGCGATTTCAAGCGCGACGCGACCCTCACAAGAGACGGATCAAATCGTTCAGGTGACTCGTGCCAATCCTTAACAAGCCGGGCGCTGCGGTCCCAGTCGTTTCGCAGTTTGTCGAGAAAGATCACCAGACTCGAAGGATTTGTACTGTACAAAACACCTGGATTTGCCAGCGCGAGGATCCACAGGGCAATAGCGGTTGGACCATATTCAGAAAGCAGTGCTTGAAATGCCGGATGGCATTGAATTCGATACGGGGCTTGTAGCGTAGTTAGGTAACCAGGAATCTTCGGTTCTTCCAAAAGTAGCGACGTGAGCGAGTTGTCTTTTGCCAAAGATCCAAACACGTAAAGACTGGTTCGTCTGATACCTGTGGACCAGCAACCACGCGCGAACATATCGACAAAAGCGAGTTTCAAAACGCGTAATCGTCTTTTGGTGTAGAGCAGACGTTTAGGTTGAGCGGTTGTGCCCGAGGTATATGCGAACCGTACTTGACCGCTGGCCCTATTCGCCGCTTCATCACTCAAGCGCTCGAGTTCTGGACCGTACTCAAGGATCGGTGTGGATTGATTGATTCCGTATCGATGTCTTAGTCGCCGCTGATTCCAGTCGAAAGTGATCAGCCGGACACTCTCCCGCAAAGTAAGAAGTAATCCCAACCAGACGACAGTGATTGAGATTAGAGCACGAAGAAGATCGTTCAATGCTTCCCTCACGCAATCTCTTTTCGCGCCAGCTCAATCTGCACTTGGTACATGTCAATCAATCGCTGCACGTCGGTGGACGAGAGACGCGCGGCGTTATATGTGAAAGTAAACCAGGTTCGCTCCCGAAGGGTCACGGCGTTAATCGAGAGCGCGTGCTGCTTGTGAAGTTGTCCCACGCTCTCGATTCGATCTAAATCGTCGAATGCGTGGTCTTCAGCGTTGGACCACTTTTCTACGTGCGTAAAAACTCCGGTAGCCATATCGACTCCGGGACGATTCAGATACGTCCGCAGGATTGGACCACCGATAGACAATGGCAAGCGTGTGAAAAAAGGTCGGTCGGGCACGGACCATTCGCCATGTTTTAGCGACCAACGAATTTGCCGGCGAACCTCAAGGCATTTTTCGACAATCGAATCGTTGGACGAGTATCGACGGAAGAGTCTGATTCGACTGGTGCCGTTGCCAAATCTCGACGACCCTTTCTGGCGGATGTTAACTGGCAACCACAAACCGATACGTTGGTCGTGTTCCTTCTTCTGATTCCATTCGGCGAAAACTTCCAGCGCACAAGTGGCAAGGAGATCGTTATAGCTAAGTCCCTTGGCCCGGGTAAGCTTGCGAAGATCAGCGACAGCAATGTCGAAGGTGGACCAGCGTCGAACGAGACCCACCGAGGCCTTTGTGGTCCACAAGCCGCTCGATGGTTTGCCAAAGGCAAATTTGCTCTGTCTCACCGGCGCCGAGTGCCGTCGCAAGATCGCTTGTTGATAAGGTCTTGCGCTCAGGACTGGCGCTAAAAGACCTCGTGCCACGCTCAGCTGGTGCTGTAACCAAAGCGCGGCGCTGAAACCATCGGCAGCGACGTGATGAAATCGTGTGACCAGTATCACTTTGCCGCAGATCATGATGGCTAGTTGTTGCACGGGTAGCTGATGTCGCAGATCCATTTGACGGCTGAGAGACTCTTCAACAGTGGCGACCGTCTCTGTTTCATTCCGCGAGACCAGTTCAATTCCTTCCTCGGAATGCTCGCAGCGACTCCAGACCTTTCCATTAAGGTAAGAACCGGTCGTAGGAAAAAGGTTTCTGGCACTAAGCGCACCAAGTCGCAAGGACTCGATG
Source organism: Pyrinomonadaceae bacterium (assembly GCA_036554845.1). Taxonomy (GTDB): domain Bacteria; phylum Acidobacteriota; class Blastocatellia; order Pyrinomonadales; family Pyrinomonadaceae; genus PSRF01. The sequence continues at coordinate 1,851 of DATBMP010000006.1, read as the reverse complement.
TCAGGCGATCGCTTCAGGTGAAACACCAACGCAAAATCTGAGCTGCGTTCGCGAGTTTCTACAGCTTTGAAAAGTAGATCGATCGTTGATAGCGCCAGCGATTTTTCCCGAACGGCCTTCACCTGTTTTCGACCTCCACCCGAATGTCTCGTTTGGGCAGCAAGCTGAACTTCGAGCCCGGCGGTGTCGCCTCGACGTAATTCTTAAGTTCAATCCACGAGAGTTTTGGTTGCAGGTGATGTTCACGATGAATTGCCAGCCCAATTGAGAACCAGTACATGAAACGCCCGTAATAGTTGTGCGATCGAAACTCGTCAGCGCCGGTCGAAAACCCTTCGTGCGTTTGGAGAGCAAACGGGTACCAGAGAAGAACTGAGACAAGAACCAGGGGCGGCGCCATTCCAAAGACGAATCGCTCTAAACCCACAACACTCAGCACCGCTCCCTGCACCACAACAATCACCAGGTAATTCACTGCCAGATCGACCAAGTCAGATCGAGATACTCGTCCACGTCTCCATAACCATAGAAACCATTGGTGAGGCATGGCCACAGCGCGCAGAACAATCTCGATCTTATTCGACGCTTTCATGAAGTGGTCCGGGTCTTCACCAGGGATGTTTGTATGCGCGTGATGCAGGTAGTGGGTCTTACGGAAGTTGGTGAACGGGACCATACTCGGCAATAGGGCCAGACGTCCCCACCAGAAGTTCGATGCTTTCGTACCACCCAGATGACCGTGAACGCCTTCGTGGGCCATGACCGTTCCGACGAAGATCAGGTAAGTACGAGCCAACACGTCAATTGTGTAATGGAAAATATCTGTAGGACCAATGAACAAGCTGCCAATTGACGAGGCAACGGCGACACAGATGATGAATCTGCTCAGCAGGTGGATCTGTCGCTTCGACCAACCTTGAGGGGTCGCAGCCTGCGCACAAACATTCTCACGCGTGTTCTGACTCACCAGGTTGGATCTTAGGTTCGAGAGGGAAGCGTTGTGATGCGGAAGTGTGATGCTTTTCGAACTGTAACAGCATCGTATTATTGAGCTTTTTGCGTCATTATGATTCCCGTATGAGTGCGAAACATCGGACCATTTCGGGCGTAATTCTGCTTCTGGGCTGCTGCGTTCTACCTTCTTTCGCCCAGACAGATGCGGGGCTCGAACGCGCTCGATTGGATGAGTTAAGGACGAAGGGTTACGAAGCACTCTACAACCTCGAATACGATCGGGCGCGAATCATCTTCAAAGAGATGGCGCGTTTGTTTCCGGACCACCCCGCTGGTCCACAATCATTGGCTGCGACTGTTTGGCTGGAAGAGTTAAATCGGGCCCGCCACCTACAAGCATCCCTCTACAGCACTGACGCCCTTCAGGACCGGTCCGAGAGGGTTGATCGTCGTACGGTCGATCAGTTTCGACACCTGGTTCGGGAGGCCAAGTCTCTTTCAGAAGCACGACTCCGTCGCGACCCAAATGATCTTGAAGCACTCTATTTTCTCGGCGCTGCCGATGGTCTGCAGGCGGTATTTACGGCCGGAGTCGAACAACGATACAGGGCTGCACTTGGTGACAGTGCCCGCTCAGTTGAGCGGCACAAAGAGGTGATCAAACGAGACCCCAACTTTCATGATGCCGAACTCACAATTGGCTTGTACTCCTATGTGGTTGGGTCGCTTCCCTTGCCTGTCAAACTGGTTGCAAGCATTGCCGGTGTGCGTGGTTCGAAGAAACGTGGCCTCGAGATGTTGGAACGAGTGGCGGACAAAGGCGATTGGGCGAAGGACATTGCGCGCACACTACTGATCGATATCTACAAGCGTGAGAAGCGTTGGTCAGATGCCGTG
>DATBMP010000389.1:0-7403 GCA_036554845.1 Pyrinomonadaceae bacterium | reverse complement strand
ATGATGTTGCTCGTTCGGTAAGGCAGAGCCTTAGCGCAAGGGATGCGGCAGAGCCGCCGGGTTCAGGCGCAGCCTAAACATAGTGTCGCTTAATCGGTAAGGCAGAGCCTTACCGCAAGGGATGCGGCGAAGCCGCCGGATTCAGGCACAGCCTAAGCATGATGTTGCTCGTTCGGTAAGGCAGAGCCTTACCGCAAGGGATGCGGCGAAGCCGCCGGATTCAGGCGCAGCCTTAACATGGTGTCGCTCGTTCGGTAAGGCAGAGCCTTACCGCAAGGGATGCGGCAGAGCCGCCGGGATCAGGCGCAGCCTAAACTTAGTGTCGCTTAATCGGTAAGGCAGAGCCTTACTGCAAGGGATGCGGCGAAGCCGCCGGGTTCAGGCGCAACCTAAACATGATGGCCCTCGTTCGGCAAGGCAAAGCCGCTACCAATGACGCTGCAAGGGTTAACTATGAACTTACTATCGCGGCTGGATGCGCAAGACAAACGTGCAGATTGAGATCTTTTGATCAGGTAGGACTTCCGTCGACTCTTCCCGCGGCAACTCACGACCATTTATCAACGTAGCGTTTCTTCCCTTCGGCACAAACCAATATCGACCATCATTCTCTCGTGTCAGAATTGCATGAACCCGACTCACCTCCGGGTCTCCTTTCAGCGGCAGATCCACTGTGATACTTCTCGAACCTCGCCCAATCGTGATCTCGGGTTTCGAAATGGGCACAACTGCTTCACGGACTCCGTTACGCCAAACCTCAACAGAGTAAAGTTCAGTGATACGTGGTCTAACTACCGTTTGCTCGCTGTCTCCCAAGCCTTCTATCGACTCGCGAGTCTCGCGAATAGTCTGATCGAGATTTACTGGCGCGTGCGTACTGGGACGCGAGGTGACCATCGTTTTACCGGCTTCGGAATCGTCCCAGACTGCCTGCACCCGAAACTCACCCTTGTTGAGTGTTCCATCGACGCGCAACTCTACGGCAAACGACTTTGCAGCTAACTGGGTCGATCCGCTCAATTCACGTGCGCGTTCGGAGAGTACGTGAAAGAGGCCCTGTTCCAATCCACGTCTCTTGTCGCCTTGCCAGTCGCCGTCATCCTCGGCGCTGAGGTAGACGATGTACTCGCGGGGTATGTAAGTTGGACCACCGGGCGGGGTGAACATCTCCCGCTGCATCACCGCTTCAACTTCACGGGCGATCTTTACTAAAAATTCTTCCCAGATTCTCCTGGGCCGGGCATGCTCATCAGCCGCCTCCATCAGGCCTTCACCCGATTCGCCGTCAATCCATCTTCTTATCGATTCCAGCAAGCCCAATTTGTTAGCTCCAGGTTGTGTGGTCCAACAGCCAGGTTAGTCGAATCTCACGTATCGTTTGTTGATCCATCCGCGGTCAGAAGAGTAGGGATCCGTTTTGGCCCGTCCGTGCTCCAACACCTGCACTTCGTACCAATTGCTATTGACACTCAGAATCTTAACCCGAGATCCGTTTTCTGCAAGACCGATCGGTTGATTTGAAGTGCTTGCCTCAGGACGCAAGTTAACGTCGGTCGTGGTTAACCCTTCGCGCCCGACAACAAAGAGTTCTCCATACGCCGGCACATCAACAAACGGGTTCCAACGCGACGTTACGTACTTATGGGTCGCGAGCAACATACCTGAAAATGCAAGGACCAACGCCACTGCAACGACAAAACGTCGTGACCGGCTCGCCTGCGCCAGCGGCTCATTTGTTGCGGGCACCCTTCCGTTTGATCGCCGTTCAGCAAGTGACTCGAGTAACAGGTCCTTGGGCGCACGCGGTACTTCTCTGTGAGCCGACTGCCGAGCATCAACCTGATTAACCGGAACTACAATGCGTGGCCGTCTCCCACTATCAGCATACGCTGGCTCGATAGCCGGAGTTGCTTCAAAGCGTGGCTGCGGAGGGGCTTCAATAAACTGTTCAGGATCGATCGCCAACTCCTGACTTGGCTTGCGTCTCGATTGGAGATCATCAGTACTAAGGGGCCGAGTTGGTGGCAACGTTGCTTCAGCAAACTCGTCCCAAAACTCTTCCACTGATTGGTAACGCTCTTCCGGACGTGTTTGCGTTGCCTTTTCAAGCACGCGCAATACCGGTGTCATCCAATACTCGCCGTTCAATGAAGCAGGCAACTCTCTTATCGAATGGTGTGCAAAGCGCCGGGGAGATTCTCCCGCCAACAAGCTGTACGTTGTCTTTGCCAACGAATAGACGTCAGCCGCAGGTGTCAGCGGAACACGGGGTGTGTTTAGCGAACCGGTGTCGAGCGGCGCAGTTTGGACCAACGGATTGTGTTCCGGCGCGGAGTAAATGTTCGTTCCAACTCGGGTAATCGCCCCCTCATTCGCCTCGAGTCGAGCGACTCCGAAATCAGCAATCTTCACAATTTTACGATCGGCAGTCAGAAGCAGATTCTGCGGTTTGATGTCTCGATGAATCACACCGCATTTGTGTGCGTGGGCCAGCCCGGAACATACCTGTTCTAAATAGAAGAGTGCCTTCTCGATGGACAAGGGGCGATTCCTTGAAAGCGCCAACATGTCGCCACCAGGTAAATACTCCAGAACGAGGTAGTGAAACGTCGTTCCAGCCAGATCGATCGCCGTTCCGTGGCCCAGACGATTGATCACATTTGGGTGGCGCACACGGTCGAGGGCTACAGCTTCATTCTGAAAGTTGGCGACAAGTGTCTGCTCGAGTTCTTCGTCCGGAGTTTCCTGCAGGTAGATATTTAGCGCCTTGATAACGACGGTGGTTGGTGAAGTTGGCGGTGCTGCGTTGTCATGGGCGACGTAGATCTCGGCATAACTGCCTCGACCGAGACACTCGATAATGTCGTAGCGCCCATCAAGCCTACTTTGTTGTAATTTCAGTTCCGCCATCAGTCTTCGGCTAAAATCAAGAGCTTTGATGCATTCGAAGCGACAAACAGATGTGCCACAGCAAATTCACTCCAAAAACAGTCGCACCATCTAAACGAACACGCAGATGCAACGGTTCACCGTCACCAAAAAGTGACAGATGCCGCGCGTCACACGCAGACGACAAGGGCTGGTCGAAACCAATCAAGGGGAACTGCTGGTAGCGGGCTTTGGAAGCATCTCGTCAAAGTGTGTCAACGCCTGATTTCGCTCCTTCTCCGACTTCAGCGTTGTCGCCGCAAGCGCCAGCGTGGCTTCCTTCACCACAGTTTGGTTCTCACTAGTCGGATCGGTTTTGGCTCGGGCGATCGCGGCTTCAAATGCTCTGGCTGCCGCCTCATAGTTGCCAGTCAGAAGAGATGCTCTGCCGTAGAGATATAAAAACTGAGGGTTAATAGAATCGAGAGGGTTCTGAATATTTTGTTCAGCCAGTCCGCCCGGCAATTGTTTGGCTAGCCAGTCAGCAGGGTTTCTATCCAACTCTCTCCGGCTCGTTTCAAACTTCATCAACGCTTGATCCGTCGGAGACGGAGTTGGTTCAACTGCAGGCACAGTTTCTGTTGTGGCCTTGGTCTGCGAGACAAACGGAATTGGACCATCGTAACGCCGACCCGCGATGAATGCGCCGGCAATGGCACCGAGAACGATTAGAAAAATCAGCGCCCGACCAAGCATGCTCGCACCGCCTGATCTTGACGGGGCATCGATATTCAACGGCTGACTTGGTATCGCGGCAGTCTCAGTTGTTGGAGTGCCGGGAAAAGCAATTCGTGAAGGAGGGACAAACTGGGGAGTCTCAGGATTAGCATTCACCGCGGGCGTGGCTGTGGCTTCGGCATCCGCTGGTGCTGCCGCTACCGGGACATGAATGGCCTCGGTCTCAGGAGAGATCGTCCGTTCTAGTTCTTCGGATCGTTGATCGGCAGGTATAGGATTTCCCACTCGTACCAAGACCGCAGTCAGGTTGTCTTCCGCGCCACGTTCGAAACAGCGGCGCTTCAATTCAGTGCAGACCTCTCCCAGGTCATCGTTGACGATCAACAGCTGTCGAATCTCGTAGTCCGGAATGTGTCGAGTAATACCGTCGGTACAAAGTAAGAACTCGGTTCCATCCTCGACTTCGATTGTCTTCATGTCGACTTCGACGTCATCTTCGGCGCCGAGTGCCCGGCTGATGACATTCTTGCTCGGATGATTTGCCGCTTGCTCAGGTGTCATCCGTCCGGCGCGCACTTCTTCTTCAACTACCGAGTGGTCCTCAGTTTCGCGCAGCAGTTGGCCGTCAGGTGTAAGACGATAGAGTCGCGAATCGCCAACATGTCCGATGGTTGCGGTTTGCCCTTGAAGATGAAGGGCCACGATCGTTGTGGCCATCATTGAAAACTTGGCGTGGTCCTGGGCCATCTGATGAATTGAAGCATTTGCGCGTTGAATGGCAAGCTCCATCAGATCTTCAATGTCCGCGCCGTCCACCTGATGACGAAAAGCTTCATCGAGCACTTCAACCGCGGTTTGCGACGCTACTTCGCCGGCTTCAGCACCACCAACACCGTCAGCGACTGCGAACACTCGACGCTCGTTGTCGGCGAGAAATGAATCCTCGTTTAGTGGACGTCTCTCATTCAAACCACGATCTGTTATGGCTGAGGAATGAACAGAGAATCCGTTATTGGTGTGGCTCATTGGACCGCCTCCAGTTTGACGGATGAAGGAGCGGGTGCAGGTGGTCTATTCGTAACCATCCGATCGCGCGCGTTGCGGTGAGAAAACGCCATCAGCATACCCAGCATGGCAAAGCTGGTGATTAAACTAAATCCCCCATGGCTGACGAATGGTAAAGTGATTCCGGTCATCGGCAAAGCCCGAAGAATTCCTCCAATATTCACCAACGCCTGAAAACCTACAAAAGCAGTAAGACCAGCGGCGCAAAGCTTCGTAAACATATCACGCGCATCAAGCGATGTGCGAACACCTGCCGCCACGAAAACAATCACGGCAAGAATGATGACGGCGCCACCGGCCAGGCCCATCTCTTCAGCGATTGCTGCATAAACATAATCTGAATCGGCGATCGGAATTACTTCCGGAAATCCGAGGCCCAAACCTCTCCCGGTATTTCTTCCTGAAGCGATTCCAAATACAGCCTGGGCTGGTTGGAACGCAAGCTTGTCAAACCATACATCGACGTTCACTGTGCGTTGGGCCGCAGGACTTTGTTGGGCCAACTCTCGCAGTTGTGGATCCTTATCAAGCGCCTCTTCATAATCTTTCTTCCACCACGATACTTCCGGCGAAGGAGGATTAAATCCATCCAGCCACAAGTGAAAGCGCTGTTGAATTCTAGCCGGCAAAGCCGCTTGCACCGGTTTTGAAAGAGTCGATAGAAGAGGAACCTTCTCTTGAACATCTCGGGGCAGGGAACTGACAACAAGAATCCCGATCACCAAGAAGACTGAACCTACGAACAACAGTAATTGTGGCCACCGGCGCACAGCGACCAGGTACAACGTTGTGTACGCGCCGCTGAAGATCAACATCTGGCCAAAGTCTTTCAGAGCAAAAAAAGGAACGAATGGGAGCATCGCCATCACGATGAGTGGCACAACGTCGCGTGCTCGTGGAATGCCCCAATAAGTTTCAGCCAGGTCTTTGTAGCGAGCAGTCAAAATACCGGCGAAACCGAGTAGGAACGGAATCTTTGACGGTTCCCAGGGCGTCATGTTCCCTAACGCTTTGCCGGCGCTGGAGGTGACCACTGCCCACGCCAATGGCACGAGTGTGAAAAGCACGATGATGAAGCTGTTGCGTTGCAGCCAAAGTAGAAAACCGTCACGCAGACAAAGAGAGAAGGCGATAGCAAATGCCAGAAACGAGATGATAGGGACCCAGGTGTAACTCGAGGTCAAAGCGTTCCAGACACTGTAGGTCGATTCTTTCTGTGGCAGTGAATCGATATCAATAGGCTGGGCCGGGGTCGGAGGCAATCCCATCAACTGTTTCTTCGGCGCGTCGTAGTTCTCCATGATGTAACGCGTGCGGAGTGCTTCCATCTTTTCCAAACGCGCAGCCGCTTTGTTCCGGGCGTTGTATTCAGGATCGCTATAGAGTCGATACTGAATCAGCATCCCGACTGAAAACAGAAGGATCGCCGTGGTGAATAGAACCCAATTCCCTGCGAAGCGTTTCGCACGTGACAACCAGATCACCAGAAACAGTATCGGCACAAACATCATCAGATCGCGCACCGCACCGATTACGGATGTTTCATATCCGCGCAACAGACCCGAGCGATGGACTGCAACATAACCCGCGATCTCGAAGCCGATGATCATCAGGATAACGAACAGATGGGATGATGCGCGGTTCTTCATTCGTCTATTGACCCGGTGCCCTTCCACGACGTGGTGTTGGTCCAGGTTGAGCACTTGCCGTCTTGAAGTAGCCTAAATCCTTCGCCTTCAAGACAAGTGCTGCAGCAATGGGGGCCGCGGAACGTGAGCCGTAGCCACCGCCTTCAACTATGACTGCCATCGCCAACTGAGGTCGGTCGAGTGGTGCGATGCACAGAAACCAACCGTCGATGCGAGGGTTCTCTTCGTCCATCACCGTCTCTTCATATTCGCGGATTATGTTTCCTCTGTTGTCCTTCTCTATTCTCCGCCGTTTCTTCTCCTGACCGGTTTTTGGATCGTAGACCGGCACCACTTTTTGCGCCGTACCTGTCTTACCTCCAGTGATAATGCCTGCTGCCTTAACGGGTCCGAATACTCCGCGAGCCGTACCACTCGAACCACCAGTTACAAGGCCCATGATCTGTCTCATTCGTTGCGCGGCTTGGGGAGAGACGACCTGCTTGAACACCTCGGGTGGGCGATCGAATTCGATTCGCGGTTTCATCAGCTTGCCCTCTGTATTCGCAACCGTGGCAGCAGCGAGGGCCATCTGCAATGGCGTCATCTGTCCGGCGTAACCCTGCCCGTAACCGATTAGAGCAAAGTCATAACGCGAGTTCTGTTTTCCAGTCACTATGGTTGATTCACGAGGCGCAAGAGCGCGCTTAACAGCATCGGTACTCGCATTCCATAGTTCCGGCTGCTTCCGACCACGCAACGCTTCCGCAGGTGTGTCGTAGGCGCCGATTCCCAAAAGTTCAGCCGCCTGTTTCAACTTATCTCCGCTCAGCTTCACACCCATCTGCGCGAAGTACTGATTGCACGACACCTCGTAGGCGTGATCGATGCCGATTCTCCCGTGGACTTCGCCAGGTCCTGCATCGTCGAAGATCACATTTGCGCCTGGAGCTGCGTAATAACCGCCGCCACTACAAACAAATTCTGTGTCCTGATAGCCAGCGATGAATGCCGCGACCATTGTCACAGTCTTAAATGTAGATCCAGGAATGTAGTAGGCGCCGAGTGCACGACTGACGAGTGGGCGATCACGTTGATTGGATT
>DATBMP010000366.1:0-3617 GCA_036554845.1 Pyrinomonadaceae bacterium | reverse complement strand
TTAGGCATAGCCTGATATTTAGGTTGGAATAACGGTAAGCAGCAGGCTTACCGCAAGGGTGCGGCCGAGCCGGAACTCAGAAAAGGACTTTTTGTGCAAAGCAGCAGTTCCACCGGTCAGAATCGAGGTTCTTAACCAGCGGGGACCGCGCTAAAACCTCTTCGGAGTCATTCCGCTTTGGACCACTTGTCCTCTTCCCGGATATTTCGAAGAAAGAACAACTGACCAACTGATCGCCGCTTACCCACCCTTCTTTACAATCGCAATCGCTTCGATTTCAATCCGAGCGTTGCGTGGCAGCCGCGCTACCTGAACCGTCGATCTTGCTGGTGGATCACCTTTGAAGTGTCGCCGGTAGATCTCATTCATCTTCGCAAAGTCTTCCATGTCCGCCAGGAAGACGGTCGTCTTTACAATGTGTTCCATATCGCTGCCCGACGCCTCTAACACGGTGGCGAGGTTTTTCAACACCTGCTCCGCCTGTTCCTCGGTAGTTGTTCCCGCAAACTCGCCCGTCTTTCGATCCACCCCTAACTGTCCGGAAACGAAAACAAAGTCGCCAGCAAGTATTGCCGGCGAAAAGGGTGTGGAGGATGTCTGGTCCAACTTTACCGCGCGACGTGAAATCGGCTGTTTGCCCTGTGAGGTTGGAGTTTTACCAGAACCAGTTTGCGCAACGATTGATAACGCTGAACACGCAATGATCACAGTTACTAGGAGAATCTTTTTCATGATCACCCGTCCTAAAGTTGTGGGGCGCCACTCCGAGGGCGCGCCCGAGTTTGGATTGATACCGTGTGCAAAGGATTGCTCTAACGTCCCTCAACTCCTCAAGTTGCCAGACGTCAAGAGACAACGAATTTAGAGGTGAAGGGAACAGCTAAGGTCTCGTTGCCATTGCGAGAGTCAAAATTCCAGTCGAACGGCGGCCAAAAGTGCCCCTCGACGACGTCGCTATGAAATGTATTTGGCGATAGTCGCTAATTTTGGTTTGGGTGTTACTAGTGAAACCACGAACATCAATAACGCCGAGATGATCACCATTGGCACGACCGGCATGAAGCCGAAAACTGCAGTGCCACCAGGGGTGCGCGCGAGAACTTCCGTTCCCCCAATCGAGTAGATCACGGTTGGTGGACCAGGCGCCGGAGCCGCAACCGCTTCCTGAAAAACTGCCACCGCCACAACCGCAAACGCGACCCACAAAGCAACGGCCAGCGCGCCCCACTTAGTACTGCCTTTCCAAAAGAGTGCAGCAATCAGCAGTGGCGACAATGCAGCAAAACCTGAGAAGGCATACTGAATCGCAAGCTCGAAGATCGTTTCCGGCGCACGCAAAGCTACTGCATAAGCGAACAGAGTTAGGATCACAACGAACGCCCGTCCCGTGAGAACCTGGACGTGCTCTCCGAACCTGTTCTTACCTCCATAGTGCGCAAACACGTCCTCCGTAAACATGGTCGAGAGCGCGAGAATCTGTGAGTCGCTCGCCATCACCGCGGCCATGATTCCTGCTCCAAGTAACCCTGCAAGCCAAAATGGCGCAAATCTCTCCAGCAACCGAAGGATCACATCATCGCCCGCAGCTTGATCGCGCAGATGTTCGCGGGCTTCGGGTTCCATCGTACGCCCCTGTGTAGCCAACATTCGTCGCGCTTCCTGCTTGGCACGAATCTGTGGGACATCCGTAACGCGGTTCGCCATCACACCTAAGAAGACACACGGCAACCAGATCGCCATGATGCAGACTGGATAGAAGATAACCGTCTTTTTGAATTGGGCCATCTTTCGGGCCGTGAGACAGAAGATCAGAATGTGTGGAAAGGCGATCGCGGAAAGCGGAATGAAGGTGTAGCTGAAAAAGTAATAAGGCGAGATCCGTTCGCGAGTTAATAACGGCGCCAGCGCAGGCGAGTTCAGCATCTGTTGTGCAGCATTTTGAAACCCGCCCATGCCCTGTCCGATAACAACGATAGCGATGACACCGAACAGCAGAAACAATACCGTCTGAAACGTGTTCACCCACGCGGTGCCGCGCATTCCGCCGAAGAACACGTAACCCATCACAACCAATGCGACTATCGCGCCGCCAAACCAATATGGCACCCATCCACCCGAAACGGCGTTGAGTGTTGTGCCACCACCCATGATCCCGATGATGACGTAGGGTACAAGTAGCGCAGCCTGGACCGCAAAGATCACGGTGCCGATGTGGTTGCATTCCCATCGGTCACGAAAGATCTGCACCGGAGTCATGAACCCGTATTTCTTCCCCAGCGCCCAAACACGTGTGCCGATCAGGAAGATCGTTAACGGAATAACCAGACCCGAAGACGAGGCCATCAAACCAAACGTCACGATGCCGTTGGAAAAGGCGTGTCCCGATGAACCGAGAATCGCAAATGCAGTCATGTTTGTGCCGAAAAGCGAAAACAGAAATACAAACGGACCGAGCGATCGATTGGCAAGAAAGTAGTCTTCTGCTTCGTGTTTCGATTTGGCCTGACGGAAAGCAAAGACGCCGATGTAAAGAACCACCGCGAGGTATGCAAAAACAACAAGGGCGGGTATCAAAGAGGTGTGTCCTCCTTTGGCATGCTCGCTTCGGCTTCAGTCTCGAGCCGGGTGGGCCAGGCAAAGGTAACCAGCAGCCACATCAGCAGGGAGGCGGCGATAGAAAAGCACGCATGGTAGAAGAGCCCGATAGGCACAAACCCGAAGACCATCGGATGGGCCGTGCGCCAGAACCAGATGTCCTGGTGCAGCAGATAGAGTGCGACGACCGCGAGAACCAATAGAACCCGTTTCATTTTTCCCTCGAAATTATTGAAAGATGCGATAACCGGGGTGGGCTGAAGATTACTGGTCTGAAACGGAATCGGTCAAGCGTGTTTTCTGAAATCCGAAATTTCGGAACACGCGATCTTAAAGCCACAAAGGGCGGTGCGATTCAAACTCCGCAATTTTCTCTTCATGCTCAAGAGTGAGGGAAATATCGTCGAGACCTTCCAGCAAACAGTGCCGGCTGAAACCGTCAATGGAAAACCTGGTTGCGAAGCCTTCAGAATCTGTGACCGAAGTCTGCTCGAGATCGATCGTCAGCGTGTAATGCTGGTTCGTTAATGCGCGCTTGATAATCAGTGTCGTCTCTTCTTCACTGAGGACCACCGGAAGCAATCCATTCTTCAAGCAGTTGTTCGCGAAGATATCAGCAAACGAAGGGGCGATGAGCGCGCGAAAGCCCCAATCAGCAAGTGCCCACGGCGCGTGTTCGCGGGACGAGCCACATCCGAAGTTCTTTCCCGTCACTAGAATTGAGGCACCCCGAAACTCTGGTTGGTTTAGCACAAACGACTGGTCTTGTTGGCCGTTTGGCAAGTGACGCCAGTCGTAGAACAGGAATTCACCAAAGCCGGTGCGTTCAATGCGTTTGAGGAACTGCTTTGGAATGATCTGGTCCGTATCGACATTCGAGCGGTCGAGCGGAGCAACTGAGCCGGTGTGAATGGTGAATTTGTTCATACGAGATGAGGGACTATGGATCCTGGTCTTTGATGTCGCTACGTGACATTAATGACCCAAGCCCAAAGTCCCAAGACCCAAGACCCAAGACCCAA
>DATBMP010000340.1:0-3561 GCA_036554845.1 Pyrinomonadaceae bacterium | reverse complement strand
GGACAACATCATCGTCCTGAGCGCTCACCAGAGCAGGGAACAGCACGACGACAATTGGAAGGACCAGGACCAGTAGCAGCGGGCGAAGGTTTAGTTTGGGCACGATGTCAGCGTGAATACTGGCGAACAAGATCAATTAGTTGAAGTAAAACATTAGCTTCATCAATTACAGCTGCCGAGACGACCTGGCGGGGAGTTTTTTCAACCAGCTTAGAAAGTTCTTCGGATGAATGGGCTACTTGCTTTAACGCGTCTGAAAGATTCGTGGGCGGATTCTCGAGCGACTTCTCCGAATCTGAACCACCAGCTTTGCTGCGCAACTGTTTGGTCAACTTCTCAAGTCGATTGAGTCGCTTGTTATCGTCGCGATCAAGGGAGTTCTTGTAACGGTATGAAGAGTGAAGCTTCGTGCCGAGTTCAAACACCTCACGCGCTCGCTCGAGATTCTCTTTATGTGCATCCTCTGCAAATTTGATCGCACGTTTGGCACGCATCTCATCTTCGAGTGGCCCCGACGAGCTTTGTTCATCAGGCGAAGACTTCTCAGCACTTAGATCCGTGGGAGACTGGCGAATCGTCTGCGCAAGAACAACAGAGGCTGGCAGCAGAAGGACAAGAGTAGTCAAAAGAAGAACTCGGTAAAGCTCGGAATGAACTCTCACTAACATCACTTGCATCTCTTCATACACGATCTTTTCACTTCGCAATCCTAACAAGAAGCTCAACTCATCCTCAACTTTCGAGTGCGCCGTCAAGTGCAGCGCGACACGGCTTTGGATCGTTACTCTTTCAATCTTCACGCGTCGATCCTCACCCTCGACCTTAACTCTTGTCGTCATGCCGACTTCTGAGAATCAACATGAAAGTAGCGACTCGCTGGAGATCAACTTGAGACGTTAGCTTAGCTTCAACTTTAAGGAACGCGACCTGGATTGTCGGGAGTGTTGATGAACTCGTCGCCGCGAGGCGCAGGTCGCTGAACGATTACTGTCTTTGGTTCAAGCTTCTCCAGTGGACGTCGTTGACCCTGCGCACTTGTGTGGGCCACCAGCGTAGCGGCGGCACCTTCCTTAACTCCGACTAGTCGCACACCGCCGTACTGTTGTGCGGGAAGCTTGATTGAATAACGGCCTTCCTGATCCGGAGCTAGCGTGGGCGGCACAAGTGGAACGGTCCGACGCTCTACTTCATTGTCCTTTCGTCGGCGCAATTCGAGCTCAACAGCCAACAAACTCAACTCGTCCCGTGAAATATTCTTCACGAGACCACCGATTGTAGTCTCGCCGCGCTTGAGCATCGGATCATCAATCAAGACATGAACTCGAACAGGACCTTTAAGTTGGTTACTCGGCGTCTGGACCGGAGCAACGGGTGCGTTGCGTTGTGCGTGCCGATTGCGCAAATAAAAATATCCGCCGAGTAGTACAGCGGAAATCAGAACCGCGATGGCGACAGCCAGGATCTTTGACGAGCCAGAACCTCTGTCTGCAGTCAACACTTCGTCCGAACGGGGTGAATCGGTCAACATTCCTTCTCTCATCTTTAGTTAAGAGATTACTTTAAAGGTAGGGGTTGTCTATAAAATTTCAATTCTCGATAATTCGTCCCGGGGGAGGCGCGCCAGTAATGTGATTGACCAGCGCGATCAAGAACTCCTCTTCAGCGAGACCAACACTGGGAAGCGTTACCCATTCCGCACCAGTCGCTCCATCGGTCCGTCCTTCAATCTTTGCATTAACCGAAACGTTCGCGCTGGTCCCGTCGATGGGTTGAACTTCAACCGTCATTGTGTATCTGCCACGAGTCCATCCACGGGCAGCATTCGTCTCAAAGTCTGCATAGCGGCTCAACTCTGATTGAGAAACAACTGCGCCTTTGATGAAAGTAAAAGGTTGACTGACGATGATTCCTTCAGAAGGACGCGATGCTGATTCATCCAATACCAGGTTGCGATCTCTCATGACTTCCTGGACTGCCTTAACGATGGCATCCTGTCGCGCGGTTATCCGGTAGGGATTGGGAACCGGCGGGGCTTCAGGTGTTCTTCCTTTTCCGAAATCTATTCCACGGCCTGCGCCGACATCTGTCTTCGCGCCGTTACTGGCAGGAACGCGTTCGCTGCCAGAGTCCCTGACACGCTCAATTGGTTTATCAACTCCCTTGCCTCCTTGTGCGAAGCAAACAAGGGAGAGAGCTAAAGTTAACGATGCCGCACATATTAGCCGTGTCATTTCACACCTTCTTGTAAGTAAACAATTGATGTTTCGGGGCCCAAGTTGAGAATAGTCATTTTATTGACGATTGTCGATTGTCGATTGTCGATTTTGTTAGATGCGATTCGCGTCACTTGCTATCAGAAATCGACAATCGTCAATCGTCAAATAACCTATCTCATCGCCGCATCACGTTCTTGTTCCCATTGCCGCAACGCCTGAACCCCGCGAGCAAAATCACGATCGTTATTGTAAAAGTTGTGTGCACCATCATCTCGAGACGGCTCTCGAACATAGTAAAGATAATCAGTGTCGGCAGGATTCAACGCCGCTTCGAGTGAACTCTTTCCCGGCGAACCAACTGGCCCAGGCGGTAGGCCCGCGTAAATTCGAGTGTTATATGGTGACCTCCGCTCGACGTCGCTTTTGTAGACCTTTCCATCGTAGCGCCACTTCCCCTCGAGCTTCGAGGCATAGACGATGGTTGAATCGACGCCCAGAGGCATTCCTTGCTTCAACCGGTTATAGATTACGGAAGCGACGAGTGGTCGTTCTGAATCAAGCTTTGCCTCTGTCTCGACCAGCGAAGCGATGATCACAACATCGCGAGGAGACAGATTCATGCTTCGCGCTTTCGCGGTCCATTCTGTTTTCCAGACATTCTTAAATCGCTTCACCATCATTGCTACCACGTCAGACGCGGTGTTTTCCGGTGCGAACTCATACGTATCCGGAAAGAGATAACCCTCGAGGTTCTTTGCTTGCGGATCGACATCCGAGATCAAGCTAACGTTGTTCATTAAACCGAGTGCCGAAACACTATCGGGCTCTTTCAAAGCTGGTGCCCTGGTAATCGCCGCAGCGATGTCCCACCGCGTCCATCCCTCAATCACCGTCAAACGATCAAGTCTTCGTTCGCCTTGTCTCAGTTTGGCATAAACACCGAGCGGGGAAATTGGAGATGCGAATCGATACTCACCTGCTTTCAGACTCGAACCACCCCCAGTGACCTTGAGATACAACATGAGGGGCCAGGAACTGCGAAGCACACCTTCGCTCGTCAGTTTCTTGATTACCGCCCCCGGGGCCATGCCACGGGGAATCTCGATGTACTGCTGACTCTTGCTGTGCTGGATCGGACTGCGAAGCTCTTTGAAGATCCAACCTGCGAATACGCCGCACGCCACGATGATCGTTAAAGTAATACCTGAGATAAGTCGTTTCATTTGGAAGTTAGCGGGATCGGGGGTATTGGACGCGCGTTCGGTCCTGCTTATGGTTTACGAAATCTCGCAATATCACCACGGCGGATTCGCTATCGATTAGGCCCGAGATCTCACGTGCTTTA
>DATBMP010000318.1:0-10456 GCA_036554845.1 Pyrinomonadaceae bacterium | reverse complement strand
TCGAGTTCCATATGGGACCAAGTCACTATCCACAGTAGAACGCTACGCTATCGAGAACGCCAAGTTCCTTGAAGGACATGGCATAAAACTACTGGTCGTAGCGTGCAACACCGCTTCAGCGCTCGCCTTGCCCGCTATTCGAGCTTCAGTGTCGGTTCCGGTCGTTGGCGTGATCGGACCTGGAGCTCGTGCAGCTGCGAAAATCGCCAACGAAAAGAAGATCGCTGTCATCGCAACCGAAGCGACAATTCATAGTGGCGCTTATGCAAACGCAATCGCGAAAGCAGATTCGTCAGTTACAGTGATTGAGCGTGCGTGTCCGCTCTTCGTCGCCTTAGCCGAAGAAGGATGGGCCGAAAGTGATGTGGCAAGACTGGTGGCGGAGCAGTACTTGAATGATCTCAAACGAGAAGAACTTGGCGCCTTGGTCCTGGGCTGTACCCACTATCCCATTTTGCGTAATCTTATTCGCGATGTTGTGGGAAACGAGGTGCCACTAATTGATTCGGGTGAAGCCACGGCATCTGAAGTACAATCACTGCTCGAATCGAGCGAACTGTCGGCCTCACCGGCGAGTCGTGAGAAGAACGAACGCCGCTTATGCGATGATTTGGACCACTTTTATGTAACCGATGCCGCCGAGCGCTTCGCGAAAGTTGCGGAACGTTTCTTAGGTGTAGCGCCATCGGTTTTAGAAGCCGTTGAAGTCTGGGGGAGTGATGAACTTAGAACGTACAGACGGTCGGGCGCCAAATGAACTGCGGCGCGTCAGGATAGTTCCTGGGTATGTCCCGTACGCTGAAGGTTCAGTGCTGATCGAGATGGGCCAAACCCGTGTGATCTGTTCCGCGTCGGTGGACGAACGCGTGCCGCCTTTCCTACGGAATAAAGCCCAGGGTTGGATAACCGCCGAGTACGCAATGCTACCGAGAGCTACTCAACAACGGACTCCGCGTGAAACCGGACGTGGTGGTCCTTCAGGAAGAACACATGAGATCCAGAGGTTGATTGGCCGTAGCTTGAGAGCTGTTACTGACATGGTTGCTCTCGGCGAACGCACCATCACGCTTGACTGCGATGTACTTCAGGCCGACGGCGGTACACGCACTGCTGCGGTTACGGGTGCGTACGTCGCTCTGGCGCTAGCGAATGAACGACTGTTGAAGTGCAATAAGATCAACAGAACCGCAGTCATTAGTGAAGTAGCCGCAATCAGCGTCGGCATCGTCGGTAACACCCCGATGCTCGATCTCAAGTACGATGAAGACTCGATCGCCGAAGTTGATATGAATGTTATTTGCACCGGTGACGGCCGGTTCATCGAGGTTCAAGGAACGGCAGAACGTGAACCTTTCAGTCAGAAGCAGTTGGACCAGTTACTCTTGCTGGCGACCACTGGAATACAAAGCCTGGTGAAGATTCAAAGGGAGGTCCTGGCGGGAGATCACGGCGCCAGCCGAGCTGCGGAATCAAGGTAAAAGACAACATTCAAACCGGAAAAGGCATCTGAATCCCAATACGTAGTGCTGCAATCCCGAGAAGAACTATCAAACGCAAAAAGCGGAGCTGAGTAAATGTTACGAACAACAATAGGTCTTCTGCTTATTTTGACCTCGTTTTCAATCGCGGTGGGGCAGGTGACCTACAACAGTGACAAAGTCGGATACACGCTTGAGCTGCCTTCAACTGCCTGGCGAGTTATTACCGAACCAGACGCGAATCACGAGCACGCTGAATTTGTCTTCGGCGATCGTCTGCAGGGTTACCTGCAGATTCGTAAAGAAGTAGTGGAGGCCGGTACGACGGCATCAGATCTGGCACGTCGCGATCAAGACCAGAAACTGAGATTCCTGCCGGGGTTTGTAGAGGGAAAGGAAGAGAAGTTTGCCGGCCGACTCAATGGCGCGGTTGCTTCTTACGAGTTTGTTCGAACTGGAAAAGTGATGCTCGGTCGGATCTACTATCTACAGGCTGACAGTCGGACGATTTATGCTCTGCGCTTTTCGGGATTGAGAGATCAACTGGCTCGGATTCGCAATCAAACAGATATCCTCGCGCGGAGTTTTAAGTTGAAGTGATGAGGTGTGAATTCTCGAAAGCAAATGGCCGCCACGTGGAAACGTTGGCGGCCATTTTGCTATCGATGATTTTCGATTGTGATTTTCGATTGAACTCTGGAATCGGTCGCTGGCAACCTGACGTTCCCCGAACAGATAGTTTCAATCAACCTACAGGCCATCCTTATTGACGGCTAATCCCTTTTCTGGTTGTTGTTTGATGTATCATTCGCCTTACCCTCGACAACATGAGAATCAAACTCGCCCCGGGACTCGAAATTAAGAAGTCGCCTATTGAAGGCAGGGGGTGCTTTTCAACTTCGCACTTTCAACGACGACGGAAGATCGCCGAATACACAGGCGAAAAGATCTCCAATGCCGAAGCCAATCGGAGAGCAGGAAGACGCCGGCTTCGCATTTGCGCGATCAATCGACGTTGGAGTCTTGATGGCAGCCGCGGCGGGAATGGCACTCACTACATCAACCACTCATGCACTCCCAACGCCTACATGAAGATTTCGAGCGGCCACATCCTCTTCATCGCTCTCAAAGACATCAAGCCCGGTGAGGAGATCACGATCGACTACGAATCGACCCTGCACTCAGACAAGAAGAGGTGTACCTGCGGCGCTCCTTCGTGTCGCGGAACGATTAACAGACTTAAGCGAGTGGCTAGTCGTTGAGAAGTCGCGCCCGAGGGCCGAGTTTCTCTTTGAATATCGAACGTAGTACATCGAGATCAGAGTCCTGGAGAATAGCGCGTTTGGGAAGAACTCTTATCTCCAAGGGATTTTTACAGATGAGGAAATATGACGGCTTTTCAGTAATTCCCGTCACATCCTGCCACGAAACGTGTCCAAAACTACTTCCGCTACTTACGTCAAAGCCGTCATTTTGAGTCGAAAAAATGTAACCAATACTCCGCTGGTCCTGAGGCAGAGAGGCAACGAATTTTCTACAGGTGGCGTGAAGACGAAGAACTTGGCCGCCCACCGACAACAGAGGGGCTCCCAGGAACAACGGTGACAACTCCCAGAGAATTAATTGCTCGTCCACGTACCAGAAGAACCCAACAACAAGCGCAGCAAATACAGTGAAGATGACAATCCCCGCCAACAATCGCCACTTTGCCAGACCAAGATTAGCGCGAAACAGAGTCCGCTTGTCGATCTCAAAATCTATGTAAACCGTTCTGTGATCCGCACTCATTTTTGATGTTGCTCGGAGTCGGGTTAACCAATCCTTCGAAGGAAGATGCCCCGAAAGGAACTTCCTACAACCGCGGTAATGTAAAACTAAACTTCGAACCGCGCCCTTCTTCACTCTCCAACTGGACCTCGCCGCCGTGTTGTTCCACTACTTCGCGTACGAACGAAAGACCCAGCCCTGTTGATTCATCGTCCTTCCCCTGCCCGTCACGCACGACTCGATAAAACTTCTCCCAAATCCGATCGCGAGCTTCGGCGGGAATTCCATAGCCACGATCCTCAACTGACACTCTGACTGCTTCAGATTCCAGCGCGGTTGTCACAGTAACGGTTGTTCGTTCCGGACTGTATTTGATCGCATTACTAACGAGGTGAGTCACAGCTTGCGATATCAAACTTCTGTCAGCAGCAACAGGAGGCAACCGCTGCGCAGGCTGTTCAACCAGGCGGATGCGTCGCTTCTTGGCAACTGGTTGCAGGCTCATCACAATCTCGCGTGCAACTTCGTCCAACCGCAGCGGGATCTTAAGTACCTCTTGCTTGTCTTTTCGCTGCAGTCTGGACACCGCCAGAAAAGTATTGATCATCCGCGAAAGTCTCTGAGATTCGTTCCCAATGATAGTAACGAACTCCCTGGCAGAATCAGGTAGCCCTGTGTCCGCAGACAAGAGTTCGGCAAAACCATTTATGCTCGTGATTGGCGTTCTGAGTTCGTGGGACATCAACGAAATCATGTCGCTCTTCAGTTGCTCGTGTTCTTTCAAGCGCGTCACGTCTTTGACGTGGATTGCCAAACACAGAGGTTCGCCTTTCTCCGATGCAGCCAGAGATCTGATTAGCGAGATTCGTAAACCACAGGTGATTCCGCGATCAGGAAAGTCAAGCTCCCGCTCATATGGCTCACCGGTTTGCAGAACTCGTCGAACAGCAATCGACGGTTCGTCAAAAACGTCGGTACGAAATCCTTGCAACAGGCTCAGAAGGTCTGTGTTTCTCGCGCCTTCACCAGATTCGACGTACTTCATGAAGGCCGGATTGGCGTAAGCGAGTGTGCCGTCCAGATAAGCGAGCGCTAGTCCCTCTGACAATTCTGATAATGCGCTGACTCCAAACTGTTGCTCAGTCAAAAGGCCGTTCAGCACATACAACGATTCGATCTTGTCTGCAGCTGCGCGTGAGGAGATGAAACTCAGAGTGCGTCGCTGCTGCGCGGACTTGAGTGCTTCTTCACGCTGAAGGTTGCGTGCCATCTGTGCAGCCACCGCTGAAAGCAAGACGCGATCGTTGTCATCAAATTCATTTCCCATTCGAATGAGAAGTGCGCCCACAGTACGACTCTCATGGCGTAAGGGAATTGCCAGACTGATTGAACCACGGCACGCTTCACTTTTCTGATCGACGATCGAATTTTTCTTGATAGCCCGTTCGCATAGGGTCACTCCATCACGCCACTTCGAATTGCGGCTGGTCTCGAGTGGACCACTGTTTGACGAACGCAGTCTTGCGGCTGAACTCAGCTGTCCCGTGTAATCCAGTCGGAACACAATGGCTTCTTGTGGATGCAGAACAGTCTCAATCAATTTCAACCCGCTCAACAGCCGTGAGTGTGCATCTGCAACTTCCAGCGAGCCGAGTTTGCTAGCCGAATTTTTCAATTGCTGTGTGAACCTGATATCCCGAAACCACAGCTTGTTGGCTTGCACTATGAGGACCGAAACGCTCGCCGCAAGAGTGATCGGGACAAAACCGATGTCGATACCAAGGAACCAAGATAAGGCCAGGCTAAGTACCGCGAGCAGAATGAAAGCGATTGCAAAGACAGGAAGAGCACGCCGCGCACCCACGCGTTCAATGGCAACAGCAGAAGCAACGCTAATCATCGCCAGGACGATGGCGGTACCCCAGAAAGGAATCGGTTGCAGCGCGGTGGCGCCTCCAAACCGGGGTTCCATTACGAATGCGTCAGCAAAAGAAACCAGGTCTGAAGCGGTCCATAAGCAGAGAAATGCTACGGCCGCCATCAGAGCGAGCACAGAAGAGAACAGCGTATGTTTGAAAGAGACTGAATTAGGCAAAGGAAAACGGCCTGACTGGGAGGTTTGATGAGGCCCTGCGTGGGATTTGCAAGGCTGAGGAAGTATAGCATCGCGAACGAGGCGACTTCTACCGGAAAGTATTTCAGGGGCAGGTTTTAGCGCTGATTCAACGAGCGCAACGCTGATAGGACGTCGCTCTCCTCAGACCCTTCGACAGTCCTTAGATCAAGTAACACCTGTTCGTCGGCGATGCGAGCGATAACGGGTGGGGAAAACTGCCGCAACCGATCCGCTATTTCGTTCGCTGTGAGAATCTTGTGCTTCAAGGCAATCAGTTTTGTTGCCGGGTGAGTATTCGGTCCTGACCCACCGCCGATCGCTGACTCGCCATCTATTAATTCGACTGATAAACCTGCTACTTCCTGCAAATCTGATTGAAGTTTTTGCGCGCGCATCTCAATCTCCCGGGCCTTCATCGATAACATTCGCAGGGTTGGGATCTCCGCCACAGCTGTTTCGCGCGCGTGTGATTCGAGTGTGGCTTCCAACGCCGCCAGGCATAATTTGTCGGCACGCAAGGCACGATAGAGAGAGTGTCTTCTGAGTCGTTCAATTATTCCTGCATTCCCCACCAGAATTCCTGCCTGAGCTGAGCCAAGCAGTTTGTCTCCGCTGAAAGAGACGACATGTGCACCCGCGGCAATAGACTCGTGGATGATCGGTTCGCCGGTCAGCCCGTATGTGCTGAGATCGTTGAGGACTCCGGAACCAGCATCTTCATACAGCGGCAAGTTAGTTTCTTTCGCAAGCGTCGCGAGTTCCTCCAAGGTGGGTGAAGCTGTAAAGCCAACGATACGGTAGTTGGAGGGATGAATCCGCATTATGAGGCGGGTACTCTCGTTGATCGCTTTGCGGTAATCATCGAGTCGCGTTCGGTTGGTTGTACCAACCTCGATCATGCGCGTGCCGGAATTGGCCAGGACATCGGGAACGCGAAAGTCTCCACCAATCTCAACTAGTTCACCGCGCGAAACGACCGTCTCTCCGTTGTGGGCCAACGCAGTGAGAACCAGCAACGCCGCAGAGGCACAGTTATTTACGACCAATGCATCTTCGGCGCCCGTCAACTTTTTGAGCAGATCTTCGACCTTATCGCCGCGTCTGCCACGACTGCCGGTGATCAAGTCAAATTCGATTGAGCAGTAACCCGCAGCGTCTTGAATTGCCGCGCGCGCGGCCGCTGATAAAGGAGCGCGGCCAAGGTTCGTGTGGAGGATCACGCCGGTCGCATTAATCACGCGTCGCGACCCGGTGCGGCTGTCATTAGTGAAAAGAACCTCTAGTCTTCGAATCGCCTCCGCAAGAAGTTCTTCGGGAGAGTTTCCAAAGTTGAGATTCGCGTTTTCAGTTGACTGCATCTCGGATCGCAGTTCTGAAAGCACGAGTCGGGCAAACGCCTTAACACGTTCAGAGCCGACAGCTCGTTTCTGCGCCGGCGTTGGTACTTTCAGCAACTGATCCACTGAAGGTAGGTGCCGCAATTTTGATTCGCTTGTCCTGGTTGATTGGCTCATAAGCGGGCTGGAAGTTGGTGCGCTAGCATAGCCGCAAGAGACTCGTCACGACAAACTGCTGACCGAACATATTTAAGGAATTAGGCCCAAAAAAGGCGTCGGGAAATAGCTGTTGACACATAGCTTTTGCACCCCCTAGACTCGGTTTAAGTCGGCGTCGCAACCAACTGACGCTTTCCTCGCACGTATTTTCCTCCCGGAGAACATCGAACTTGAAGAACCGAAATAACTCGTTAGCGCGTGCGCAGCTTCGCGCCAGAACAAAAAATAAGTATGCCGTCGGTGAAACTCAGCCGACGATTGACGAACAACTCACGCGTCTTGAGGAAGATATCCGTCGACTGAAGATCGAGTTCGATACCTTCTTCAACGGAGCCTCAAAACGACCTCCTTACGACACAAAAGGTCGCGTCGAAACTCATATCAAGCGATTAGGTGATGATCGGACGTTAAGCTTTGCCCAGCGCTTTCGGTATAACTCATTGAGTGCACGATACAACGCCTTTCGCGATCTGTGGCGTCGGACCATGCAGGGGCGAGAAGAGGGCCGTGACCCGGCCTCGGCTGCCAGGGCGCAGGCAAAGCAGGAGGCGGTGGAGCACTTTGCGAAGACGACATTTGTTTGCGCTGATGCGCATCGCGATATAGAGATGGTAAAGAAGATCTATAGCGCGCTGGTGGAAGCAAAGAAAGTCTGTGGCGAACCTATTGAAGACTTTTCGTTTCCTCGTTTTCATCACTTGATTGCTTCAAAAGCAGACGCGCTTAAGGAATCGGCCGGGTGTGATAGGGTGCAATTCTCGGTGGATGTCGATCATGGCCATGTAAGTTTCAAGGCCAAGGCTGAACGCGAATAGGAATCAGCTGAGCCCAGAAAATAAGAAAGGCGACCACTTGGTCGCCTTTCTCATTTTTTGCGCTTACCGGACCCATGACCGGAAGCGGTCAGTGGCTTTGCAGAAGCAAGCCGGGGAGACCTACATCTTGATCACTTTTTCGGCCTGAGGTCCCTTTGGACCTTGAGTAACCTCAAACTCAACTTCCTGACCTTCTTCAAGAGTCTTGAAGCCATCGCCTTGAATGGCGCTGTAGTGAACAAAAATGTCTGAAGAGCCAGGCTGTTCGATAAAACCATAACCCTTCGAATTGTTAAACCACTTGACCTTACCGGTTATTCTAGACATAACAACGAATCCTCCTAACGATTCGGTAAAACGGGCGCAAGGATCGCAGGCCTTGATGCTGTTTATTCAATTATTGAAGTTGCAGATCAGGTTCTGTGTAACTTGACGCCGACTAGGTTAGTGCTTGTGAGCCGGACGCGCTTGCTTGAAAGGGGCGCTTTCGGTAACACACAATCAAAAAATGCATGGTGAACAGCGCGTTTGGCGCAATTCATCATGCATTCATTAAGGGGGCTAGACCAGAACTCATTTCGGTATTGCTTGCAGATCTTAACTTCGGACTTCCTTGTTTAGTAAGAGCTGCAGGTGAAAACGTCGGCGCATACTAAGCGATAGCAATTTCCCCTGTCAAGTTCTAAAAAACAGTTTAACCCAAGATTCTGCTAAGGTTTATCCCTAAAATACTAGTGGTCTCAATCACCCGGGCAAACTGTTGCACGCGTCCTGTCAACGGTGTTTTATGTCCAGTTCGCTTAGTACATGGCCCGCGCCTCCGAACTTCTCGGTGATGAATAGTACGTATCTAATGTCCACGGAAATTGAGCGTCCTCGGGCTTCGTTGTAGAAAAAATCGTTTCCCAGGCCCTCATAGTTACCGTCGAAGACGATGCCAACCTGTTCTCCGCGTCCGTTCAGTATTGGACTACCCGAATTGCCGCCAATAATGTCTGCAGTAGAAATGAAATTCACCGGCACCGACGATTTGTCTGTGTTGCCGTAGTTTCCAAAATCTCCCGCACGCTGAAGCTGCTTTAACTTCTCGGGGACATCAAACGGCTCGCGACCGGTGTCCTTCTCGATTACTCCGGCAAGGGTTGTAAAGGCCGTGTAGGTGATCGACTCACGTGGTGAATAGCTTTTCACATCACCATAGCTGAACCGCAGAGTACGATTGGCGTCGGGATAGGTCATCCCCCCTTTCATCACGCTCATACCTTCTAGCAATAATGGTCGCCATTGAAAGATAGCTGTATTGAAGATCTGCGTTCGTCCCCGCGCTTGCGAAATCAGTCCGTTCAATTCTCCAGCGAAATCCAGGAGCGGCTCGCGCAGATCCCGTAGTTGCGTCTGAGTCATATCAAACAGAGCAGATACGGTTTCCGCAGTAGCAAACCGTTTACTCTCGATTACTGAACGCGCGAAATTGAGTTCAGCTTCACGCCTTGCTTCGGGAGAGAGATTGGCAAACCGTTTCTCGAGAGCTTCGATCTTCTGTTCGGGTGGAAGTGTGGAGGCTTTCCTCAAAAGGTAGACCAGCATCTCACGCTCAAGTATCGGGTTGCGATCTGCGAAGATGCTTGTCACACGAGACTTAGCGCGCTGAAGTGCGGCAGGACTCAGTAGCGTCGCATTTCGTTCGGTCTCAGGTTTTTCTTTCTCTGCTGCCAGCAATAACGCAAACGTCCCAACATCCAGCAACCCACTAGCGGTTCCCAACTGCTGTACTAAGAGATCTTTTTGCGCAGTCTTGTTTAGTGTGGCGTACGCCTTAGCAAGAGAAGGCAATACTTCACCGTACTTCTCTTTGCGGCCGGGATCGGCCTCGATCCATTTTTTAAACACTGCCTCTTCAATTCGCTTCTTTCCTACAACGTCTTCCCTGCGTAATGCGAGGACTGAACCTTGGAAGTTCTTGAGTGTGTTACTCAGATCGAAAATCGGTCCCTGCAGTTTTACGCGTCGCGCCGGATCATCCTCGCCGATCTGCTCGAGTACTTCGATCTGCTTGGCTAGGAGATCAATGAAGAAGGGTTGTGCGACATCCTGGTTATACGCAACTGAATAGCTTTCGCGATAACGTCTGGTAGATCCCGGGTAACCCAGCACCATCATTAGGTCGCCTTCTTTTACTCCCGCGGCAGACAACGTCAAAAACTTCTTAGGTTTGAAGGGAACGTTCTTGTCCGAGTAAGTAGCGGGCTTCCCATTGGGCCCAACGTACGCTCGCATGAAGGCGAAGTCGCCACAGTGACGAGGCCATTCAAAGTTATCCGGATCACCCCCAAAGTACCCGATTGATTTGGGCGGGGCGTAAACCAGGCGTATGTCCCGCAAGATCTGATAAGTAAATTGATAGTAGGCAAGGCCTTCGTTGAGTGCTAAAACTCTGACTTGAATGCCTTCATCTGCTCGGGTGCCCGCGGACTCTATCGCCTGGACTCTTTTTTGAATCGTACCGCTGCGGTCAGGTGTCGTCAGACTCAAGCCATTGAGAACCTCATTCGTGACGTCCTTCAAGTCCTGCGTAATAGTGACGGTGTAGTCTTCAGCCGGCAGTTCGGTTGCTCGCGATTGAGCGGTGAATCCAGTGTTGCCGTAATCGTGAGTCGCATCAGAGGCTGCAACGAGAGCGTCAAACGCGACGTGATGATTCGTTAGGATCAGTCCCTCTGGTGA
>DATBMP010000271.1:0-4886 GCA_036554845.1 Pyrinomonadaceae bacterium | reverse complement strand
ACCGAGACTTGTCACGAATGCCACGATCAAGACTCATGACCAACCACGTACCTACCGAGACTTGTCACGAATGCCACGATCAAGACTCATGACCAACCACGTACCTACCGAGACTTGTCACGAATGCCACGATCAAGACTCATGACAAACCACGTACCTACCGAGACTTGTCACGAATGCCGCCACCGTCATGACTTGCTAAACATGTCCCTGCCGAGACCTGTTATCTCCTAAGCTGCCACACAGCCGACCCGCCAATTAACAATAAGGTCACCAAACTAATTAAGATCCCGTTTCGTGCCGCTGGTGCCGTGTACTTCATCTCAACCAAATGTTTCCCTTCCGGCACGACTAGTCCACGCAAGATGAAGTTCGTTGTATGAATCGGAACTTCACGTCCATCCACTGTTGCGCGCCATCCCGGGTAGATCACTTCGCTAACAATCAGCACCGAAGCGTTGGAGACACTCGTCTCCAACACCATCCGGTTCGGCTCGTCAGCAAGCAATCTCACACTCGCGTCTAAAGGAATCGCTCCACCCACTAACGCAGGCAACTCAGACGGCGGCACTTCCAGTAAAGCCGTTCGTTTCGGATCAAATTGCTGGTCGCTCTCACCACGTATACGACGAAGCGCCTCTTCTCCATCAACTGCAATGGCCTCGCTCACCAGCCATGCACGCGGCAATACGCGCTTGTTGCGAATTATCTCCACACCATCTTTTTCGTAGACCGATTCGAACCGTTCAAGAGCGTAGTGAGGCAACGGCATCGAATACTTAGTTTCTGAATCATACAGAGCAATCTTCCAGATGCTGAGAATCGCGTGAGGCGACACATTGCTTATCTCGATGCGATCAACTCTGGCGCGTTCACTCAACGGAAACCTGGCCCAATAACGATGGGCCATGAATCGCTCGTTACCTTCAATCGGGAAACTGTCGAACACCGGAGCCAGCTTGTGCTTGATTCTGCTTTTCACATCAGGTCGGTCATAGGCCCACTCGGATGATTCAACACCGAATCGAATAGCGTGCATGAAAACTTTTCCGTCAGAAGTGAAGACCCGTAGATTTGCGACCGGCGCCCCATCAACTTCATCTGCTGAATTTGAGAGAGATGTAACGAGTGCCAACACATCCGCTTCACGCGCCACTCCCTTCAGCTCCTTTGTTTCACCCGGCTTCAATCCCAATTCGAGATCGCGACTGTTGAGCCGAATCCCCTCTCGCTCGACAACTGGAGTGGGTTCAGTCAGCAGATCTGCGTAACTCACAACGAAGGTTGCGTTCAGAATGTCCAGCACGTGCGAACGCGCTTCGAACAGATCCGAGTTTGGCGGCGCTCCGGCTCGAGCAGTTGTCGCATCCATCCAGACATTGCCTAGCGCGCGGCTATACCTTTCAAAAATTAGCGGTTCATAACCTCCGACATTTCGGAGCCCGTGAAGCATCGTCAGGTTTCCGGTTTCAATTCGTGGTTCGTGTAAATGCTCTTCGTTCCAAAGGATCGTTCGCGTGTAGATTCGGTTTTGATCCGCCGGATAATCTTGTAGAAAACGGGTGGTAGAAGATGCAGCGTTAAGTCGATCAACTGTCTTTAGCGCCGGCCACCACCAACGTGCCGCCATCAACGATGGCTCTACAAACGAAGCAGTCGTGATCGCGCCGATCAAAAGAGCCGCACGATATTTCGCCGCTGATACTCGCCAACCAATCCAAGCAACGACGACCGTGATTGCTGTTAGAACGACCTTCCAAAAGAGGTAACGTGTTTCAGGATAGCTCGGGTAGTGATTCGACTCATCCCAAAGTGGCGGCGTCTTTGCATACTCGAAATGCCAGAGAAAAGCCGAAAGCACTCCCAGAACGAGCAAGACTAACCCCACAAAAACTAAGAGAGACTCTCGTCGTCCAGGATTCTCTTTCGCATTCGTGAGAAAGTTTGAAGCGTAATCCCACCCGTACGCTGCAAGAATTGCGACAGCAAGTGTGAACTCGTAAGCATGACGTGCCGGCGCGCGAAAACTGTTGATGACCGGAATCCGATAGATAATTTGATAGAGCGGCGTATTTGGACCAAGCATCAAGATGGCAGCGAGGATCGCCACGATAGTCCAGAAGAAAATACGCAGGTCACGCGGACCAATTCCCCGCAGTGCCGCAACCACAGCAACAATCGCCAACACGAACGCCAGCGGCGAAACCCATGCAGTTGCATGGTTGATATAGTGCAGTGGAAACAGAAACGACTTGATCCATTGCGGGAAGGTGTACGCGCCTTCAGTGAAGGTTTGGTAACTGAGAACGCTGCGAATACTGCGCCGTTGAGCGCGCATGGTCTCGAGAATCTGAAACGCCGCGATACCGGCTGACAGGACCATCGCCACTACTGTTACTAAGAATGGTCGCCACCTTTGCCACGAATTCACGACTTCATCACTTAGTCGCCGAGACTTTATTGCCAAGAAGAATCCGTAAGCGAGAGCGATCGCGCCTGCATAAACAAAACCCTGCCCATAACCGGTCAAGACTGACATCGTGTATGCAGCAACCGCGCCAAGAAGACACGGAATGAACGGACGCGTGCGCGACCGGTCAGTGGCAATCAGCATCAATGGCAACCACATCACTGAATTCGAAGTCAGACCGTTGTTGGCAACTGCGCTCACCATCATCCCGCCATAGCCGAAAGTGAGTCCCGCCAGTATCGATGCCAGTCGGCTTCGGCCCATCTCGCGGACGTAAGCGTAGAGAAAGATCGGCGTCAGCAGATGAGGCGTTACCGTGTAGATCTGTTCGCCCCAGTGACTCGGAAGAAACGCGTAGCCCCACGTCAATGGATACCCAAGACCAATCTGGGCCATCGAGAGAAGCGGATAGCCGGACATGATCAACGGCGTCCAGGTTGGTATCGCGCCACTCTTGATCGTGTTCCAGGCAGTTACTCGTAAAGGATAGAGATAAAGGAACGAGTCGTTGATGATGAAGAACTTGCCGGTGAAGAAGATGGGATAGAAGAAGAGAATAAAGAAGATGGTGATTAAAAAGACGGCCCCTGCACCTTGGCGATACCGTCGCCACCAATGTCGCCAGTGGTTATTGTTCATTCAGTAAATAGTGTTGCAAAAAAAGAGCATACGTTTGGGCTCGCTTGCCGCGTGGGGAAAAGTCTCGACCGCCTTAAAGCGATTTCAGATGGGCTTACGGCACGCCTTATCAGGAAACCTTTAGCGGTTAGACGGAGCCTTACCGCAAGGGGTGCGGCAGATCCGTCGCAACTACTTGCCCACTCAACCCGGCTGCAACTGAATCCAACACAAACCGATCCCTAGCTGTCTTGAATCCTCGTTGAGGCCCAGTGACAACGGCGACGCAGCGTCCGGTAATCCAAAGACCATCGTGTTACTTTGGCGCAGTAAAGTCTTTGGTAGAAGCAACCTAACCTCACGAGGTTTCTCGTCATTCAGTGTAAGCGTTTCAATAGGTTGGTTGTTGAGTGTCACGTGCACGCGCTGTTCTTTTATTTTCCCCTGCGGAAGAAACGGAAAGATCTTCATCGTGAACTGCACATCGGCAACTGGATCAATCTTAAAAACCAGACCTGCTTCCTTACCTTCAGTCCAACGAAAGCTCTCTTCCCTGAAACTCCATCCAAACCAAGCGTACTTGTCACCTTCCACAGTTGAGAAATCGATCCTACCTGCTGCATCGACAACGTCTGCCGGAATCGGCGGCCGCACCCAACCCGCCAGGAACTGAGGCTCGCGCCAATCCCAAAGTCTTTCCGGATGCTCGTCAACACCGCGCGGTCTGACATTCCAAAACCAGGTTGCATGTGAAATTGCCCCGCGACAATTAATGGCGATGCTGAGAAGAAGCAACGTTCCACCAGCAGCCAACTTTAATCGCCAGGGTGCGGGCTGCCTGCTCTCGATGCGCTGCCTTCTCCACGACAACAGCGCTTCAAGCCCGAGGATTGAAAGCAAAACCAACCACGGCAATAGACCAGTTGTGAATCGTGGTCCATATGAATGTCCGGCCCACCAGTGTCCGTATCCGGAAACGACGATCAAGTAGATAACGATGATCGCAAGTGCCAGAAGAGCAAGTCGTTTCAGCTCTACCTGCTTCCAAAAACGAACCAGCAAATAGCCAACGAAGAGGATCACCGGAACATAGACCAACAAGCCACGCGCGGGACTAATGAGATTGCCGGCGAGTGCTGTCCAGAAGACATCGAATTTCAAACGGTTAGGTTGGTAATAACTCGGCAACAGCTTTCCAAAGTTGTACCAGGAGTAGAAGATGAACGCCGCAAACCAGGCGGCACCGGTAATAGCGTAGGGAATAAAGATGCGACGATAATAGATCCCTACGTAAACGGTGGCTGCCAAAATGTGCACCGCGTTGGTTGGACGAATGAAATAGGTCCAGGCAAGCAAGGAAGCGAGAACATAGGGGTTCAACTTGCGTTTGCCGCTGGCATCCGACAGCAACATCCACACGACAATGCCTAACAACACAATGGCCCAAGTGTCGGACCACATCGCGCGTGAAGCAGTGCTCCAAACTTGTGTACCTAAAGCACCGCCCACTGCGACAACCGCACTCCACGATGGCGGCAACCTGATTAGCGCGATGTAGAAAAAGATCACCGCGAGAAGGGCCATCAATAACGCAGCAAGTCCCTTTTCGATCTTGGTCTCGCTTCTTAAACTGTACGTTCCGTCTGCATTGGTTGGCTTGATGCCGAACAACTTCATCAACGCAACATAAGGAACTGAGAGAATGGAACTACCAGGAGGAAGGTGGTAGTAGAGGTGATCGCTCGCGAGTTCTATTTGGTAAATCTCGCCGTTGCAGGTGTAGTATTCGCAATTCTTT
>DATBMP010000209.1:0-4521 GCA_036554845.1 Pyrinomonadaceae bacterium | reverse complement strand
GAGCCTTACCGCAAGGGATGCGGCAAGAGCCGCCGCAAGAAGTCACAGCGAACCTCTGACTCTTCAGCCACAAAGAACACCGACCACTAACCACTAAGTCTTCAGCCACAAAGAACACCGACTACTAACCACTGACTCTTCAGCCACAGAGAACACCGACAACCGACCACTGACAACTGCCCACTGACTTCCAACCAAAAACCACTGACAATCACCAACCCCCATGCCCCGAACCCTAATCATCATCAACAGTGTCGCTGCGCGAGCGCGCCGCGCGTGGCCCATCGTACGCACCCAGTTGGAAGCAAACAAGATCGAGTTTCAGTTCTACGAAACCACCAAGCCCGGCGACGCAACTGAAAGAACTCGAAACGCTTTACACGAAGGATGTCCGACCGTCGCCGTTGTTGGCGGTGATGGAACACTAAGCGAAGCCGCAGAAGGGTTCTTTAATCTGCCACCCGACAGGGCTCCTTCACCGATCAACTCGGAAGCGACATTAGCAGTTCTTCCTGCCGGCACTGGCGACGATTTCGCACGTGGTCTTAGCGGTCAACGCGCGCCACTCGAGAAATGGATCGAAGCCTTCATCACTCATTGTCGCAGCAATATCAAGAACACTGTACGGACCGTCGATGTGCTTCATGGCATTCGCGACAACGGTGCCCATCGCTTTATCTGTCTGAACGCCTCTACGATGGGACTGGGAGCTGAGACCGGTGCTCGTGTCGCTGGGCAGGGACAAATGCTGCGTCTTCTTTCAGGGAAAGTTCGTTTCATGACGGCGGCCGTTGCAGCACTCGCCAGATGGCGTGAGAGACCTGTTCGCGTCTCAGTCGATGAACGAGAAGTGGTTGAAGGACCGATGAATCTGATAGCAGTGGCAAACGGACTCTATGCTGGTGGAGGAATGATGCTATCGCCGGACGCTACTCCGGATGACGGGCTGCTTGATGTAGTAACCGTATCTGGTCTGACGAGACTGGGTATCGTGCGAGAGCTTCCGCGGATTCACTCAGGCGGACATGTGCTGAATCCGAAAGTGAAGATCTTGCGAGGCAGGAAAGTAAATATTGAAACCTTTGCTGCCGACGACGGTTTATTGATCGAGGCTGACGGCAATATTCGCGGTCATACTCCAGTTGAGTTTGAAGTGCTTCCCGCCGCGCTGAGATTTGTTGTCTGAACTACTTCCGAGCTGCCAGGGCCCGCGCATGGTCGAGCACATTCTCGACATTGAATCCGAGATTCTTGAGCGCCACTTCACCGGGTGCTGAAGCGCCAAATCGATCGAGTGAGATCACGTCGCCTTCCGATCCCACATACCGATCCCAACCCAAACGGACTCCTGCTTCAATTGCTAACCGTTTCGTAACAGACGGCGGCAAGACCGAGTTGCGGTAGTCCTCAGGCTGTTCTTCAAAAAGTTCCGTGCAAGGTAGGGAAACAACTCGAGTTGGGACTCCCTCGTTTTGTAAAACTTCGCGTGCCTCGAGTGCGAGTGATACTTCTGAACCGGTTGCAATAAGAATCAACTGCGCCGGCTCGGTTGCTTCTGCCAGCACATACCCGCCCTGACGTAGTCCACTCGCAGCAGCATACAAATTACGATCGATGATCGGGACTTTCTGGCGTGTGAGAGCTAATGCCGTCGGAGCATGTTTTCGCAAGATCGCGATTCGCCATGCTTCACTAACCTCTGCTGGATCCGCTGGTCGAATCAAAAAAAGATGGGGAATTGCTCTTAACGCGGCGAGGTGTTCGATGGGTTGGTGTGTTGGTCCATCCTCACCCAGACCGACCGAATCGTGAGTAAAGACATAGATGACCTGGACTTCTGACAATGCGGCGAGCCTGATTGCAGGTTTCATGTAATCTGAGAACGTCAAGAAAGTTCCGCCAAATGGGATCAAGCCGCCGTTCAAAGCCATTCCAGTTAGCGTTGCGCCCATCGCGTGTTCGCGCACACCGAAATGCAGAATGCGACCTTCGTAGCTGCCTGCTTCAAAATCTCCGCCACCTTTGATGTCGGTATTGTTTGAAACTCCCAGATCTGCCGAGCCACCGATGAGTGCAGGAATATGCGGTGCGAGGGCATTGATAACCTCACCACTCGCCACGCGGGTCGCCATCGGTTTTGCATCGGCGAAAGACGGTAAATGACTTTCCCAATCCGGGGGCAGTTCGCCAGTCATCATCGAGCGCCAATTGCGACCCAGTTCGTCGTGCTTCTCTTGATACTCACGCACGACGTTTTGCCACGACTGTTCCAACTGCGCGCCGCGATCAATAGCTTGCCGATAGTGGGCCAATACTTCATCAGGGACGTAAAACTCCTTGTCAGCGGGCCAACCGAGGTTCCGTTTTGTTTCCCGAACGGCTTCCTCACCCGGGGGATCGCTGTGGGCTTTACGCGTTCCAGCCGACGGCATACCGAATCCGATAGTAGTCTTTACCGAAATTAGCGATGGCCTCGGGTCGTCTTGCGCAGAACGGATGGCAGCATCAATCGCGTTGAGATCGTTACCATCGTTAACGGTTAATGTGTGCCAGCCGTACGCCTCGAAACGCTTTGGCACATTTTCACTAAAAGCAAGATCGGTAAAACCTTCGATGGTGACTTTGTTGTCGTCATAAAGGTAGATCAGCTTTCCGAGTTTGAGGTGACCGGCCAGCGAAGCGGCCTCTGACGCAACGCCTTCCATCAAATCGCCGTCGGAAACAATTGCGTACACATGATGGTCGATCAATGGAAATCCATCTCGGTTGAACTTCGCAGCCAGGTGTGCCGCGCCCATCGCCATCCCCACCCCATTGGCAAACCCCTGGCCCAATGGACCCGTCGTGATCTCGACTCCGGTGGTCAAAACATTCTCAGGGTGGCCTGGCGTCTTTGAGTTCCATTGACGAAATCTCTTGATCTCGTCCAACGAAAGGTCGTACCCGGTTAAATAGAGCAGCGAGTAGATCAACATCGATCCGTGGCCTGCAGACAACAGAAACCGATCACGGTTCTCCCACTTTGGGTTTCTGGGGTTGTGACGCAAAAATTTTGTCCACAGGACATAGGCCATCGGCGCAGCCCCGAGTGGCAAACCCGGGTGACCTGAATTAGCTTTTTGAACCGCGTCGATGGTCAGGGTGCGGATTGTGTTGATGCAGAGTTGGTCGAGTTCGGTGTTAGCGTTTTCCATTTGCACAGGCGCGCTCATTTTTTAGTCCTGTTGTTGAGATTTGAAGAGCTGAGGGGCTGATCCACGGTCCCGGAATGCAAAGTTACTTCATGACTTGATGATAAAGCTTCTGCTGTCTTTCGAGTCCTGCTTGATAGCGTGCGTGTCGCGCAGCGTCGGGCGTGAAGGTCTCGTCCACCTCGTTATTAACTTCGTCGATGGTTGGTATTTTGCCCACACCTTCCAGCGCAAGCAAGGCAGCGCCACGTGTTGATGCTTCACGCGCATCCGAAACTGAAATTGGCCGGCCGATCACATCGGCGATGATTTGACTCCACACGCGTGACGATTGCAGCGCGTTTCCACTTGCAATGATGGCCGTCATCTCGCTGAATGGTTCGAGGGCTTTAACGATCAAAGCAAGACGATAGGCAATGGCCTCCATCGTTGCTCGCAGAATCTCGATTGGTGTTGTGCCAGGTCTGAGACCATGAAGTGCGCCTCGGGCTTGCAACGACCAGCCAGTACTTCGTTCTCCATTCCAAAACGGAAGCATGGTAAGTCCGTGCGAATCTGGTGCAACGGTCTGAAGCAATTCTTCAATGACCTGGAAACTCTCATTAGGCAGTAACAGGTCTCGGAACCATTGATAAAGGCCTCCGCCGTCGGATAAAGCTCCACCAATGACGATTCGCGTCGCGTCTGCTCGATAGCACCAAAGTTCTGACGGAATCTGAGCGGGCGGATCGCCTTCAAAAAGAACACGCGCTGCACCGGAAGTCCCGATCATGAGCGCCAACTTGTTTCGTGTCGTACAACCGGAACCGATGTTACTTGCGGCGCCATCCGCGATCGCCGGACATAAGAATGCGCCACTCAATTGCGGCCATCGTGCGGCGAACTCGTCCGACAACCTCGAGCGCAAAACACTCTTTGTGGCGATCTCGGAAAGAGTGCTGCTGGGGATTTCCAGCCCATGCAACAGTTCCTGGTCCCATTCGCACTTGCGCAGATCGAGGAAACCGGTGCCCGAGGCCATCGAGATACTCATCTGCGTTTCTTCAAACAGTCTAAGAGTCAAGTATTCACTAAACGACAACCAGCGACTGGTGGATCTAAATATTTGTGGTTGTTCTGTTCTTAACCAGGCGAGTTTGGCAGGCCAGTAACATGGGTGGAACCGGCAACCGGTGCGGTTATGAGTTGCTCTTTCATCAAGACGTTTGCGCAGGTCCAGTGCTGTACCGGCAGCGCGCGTGTCGGCCCAGGTTAGAACGGGTGTTGTGGGGGAGTTGTTTTCGTCAATACCAACGAGGCTGTGCCAGAAACAGGAGATTGCGATGAGTTC
>DATBMP010000188.1:0-3129 GCA_036554845.1 Pyrinomonadaceae bacterium | reverse complement strand
ACGCAGTACTCCCACCAGAGTCAAACAAACCGAAACTTACAAGGTTGAGGACTACAAAGGGAGAAGAGATCAATGCGCGAGATTTTGTTTACGCGTGTGGGCCATGGCTGCCCCAAATGTTTCCTTCGTTGTTGGGTCCGTTGATCTACGTTACGAGGCAGGAGGTTGTTTTTTTGGGTGTTCCGGCCGGGGATGATAGCTATCAAAAGGAAAAGTTGCCGGCCTGGATCGACTTTAACGACCTTGTATACGCCATTCCAAACATCGAAAACCGCGGGTTCAAGATTGCAATCGATCGCCATGGGCCACAGTTTGATCCAGATCGTGATGATCGTGTCGTTTCCAAGGCGGGTAGAGAAGAAGTGCGATCGTATCTGGCCACTCGAATGCCTGCATTAACGGACGCTCCGGTTTTGGAATCTCGAGTTTGCCAATACGAGAACACTTCAAATGGAGACTTTCTGATCGATAGTCACCCTTCTTACGAGAATGTCTGGCTCGTGGGTGGGGGATCCGGGCACGGGTTCAAGCATGGACCAGCCGTCGGAGAGCTTGTAGAGACACTAATTCGCCAGCGCCGGCAGACTGAACCGAGGTTTTCACTCGCGACTAAGGAACGCGTGAAGCAAAGGAAAGTGTTCTAGTGTCGGCTTTACTGTACCACCGCGCAATAGCGGGTGAATCGTCCCAAGCCAATTACCGATTGACAATTGATGCCCTTCGTAAACCGGCAATTGGCAATCATCAATCGGCAATCGGACCATCCACCCGCTATCGCGCGGTGGTACTAACTCTCAACCCGCCCGGATCTGAGTTTTCTACCGACTTTAGTGAATGAGAGGATTCCACGCTCGAATTACTACCTACATCGACAATCAGGATCGTCGATGCGACAAGGAGAGAGGCACTGCACCTCTTTATCGCCCTTTTCATTTACGGATCCCACCGCACCTGACGTGCCTCGTCCGCCGACCAATATTCCGGTCGCAAGTGACAACGCCATGATGATTGTAAACAAGTAAGTCACGTTCTTCCCTCCTCCTGAGATTCTTTGAACCCAATACCTTTCCAGTTACTTGGGGCCAAATTGATTTCCGTGGAAAAAGGTGCAATGACTATGCCTGCGTGTTTCTTTTTCTAATACCGAACTTTTGCTTCTTTGACGTGTTCCATCCTGAATCAGTAATGTGTCCCACTGGCATGTTCTGAAACACAGAGAAATAGATAGTTGCGCATGCTTGGAGACGCTCGTGCTGACACTTCCCGGTGACGATGCGACAATAACTGACGAACAATGGTCCGCGGACGTGCGCAAGCATTTCAACGGACGAATCGTCGTCGGGAAAGATTTAATGGAGATCTAACTGAGTAATTATGTGTGGCCGATTTACCCTGCGAAGACCCCTACGACTGAAAGATCGTATCGATCAGTTTCAACTCGAGCAATTGATCCCGCGTTTCAACATTGCTCCCACTCAGCCCGTTCTCACTATTCGTAAGTTGGACCAAACCACTAGTGCCAGCATGGTTGTTTGGGGATTGATTCCTTCGTGGAGTTCAGAACCGAAAGGATCCATCAACGCCAGGTCTGAGACGCTTGAAGAGAAACCGAGCTTTAGCGAATCGTTTCAGCGACGTCGCTGTTTGATTCCCGCTGACGGTTTTTACGAATGGCGACGTGCGGGAAGATCGAGGCAAGCGTATTACTTTCAGATGCAGGATGAAGAGCCGTTTGCGTTCGCGGGAATCTGGGATCGGTGGATACCGCGCGGCGCCGACAAGGACCAATCGGTAACGTCTTTCGCGATTATCACGACTATCGCGAACAGCCTCCTGGCTGGAGTTCACGATCGCATGCCCGTCATACTCCCTCGAGAAGATTACGAGCTCTGGCTTGATCCTCTCGCCCAACCATCCGAGCTAAAAAAGATCCTTCTTCCCTTCCCTGCCGACGCAATGAAGAGTCACCCGGTGAGTAGTCAGGTCAATTCTGCTGCCGTTGACGACGAATCCCTCGTGAACCATGTTGAGCATGAAGCGGGAACAAATCTCAGTCTCTTTTGACAACACGGGGACCACGAAAGCCCAACTTGACCGCCCCTAGTCGTTACCCTACATTCTAGCGTCGCGAATCAAACAACAATCGAATTGAGCCGAATAGAGGGCACCTAATACTGTGGCAATCAAAATTGAGAATCAGGTCGAGCGAACTCTGCCAGGTAATATTAACGATCAGATTGAAGCTGCGTTTGACAGTCTGCCTCGCGAACACACGCGCGGACTGGAACGGGTCAGATTAGTCGAGTTTATTTCCGAACCCCGCCTGAAGGGACAATTCCAGGCGACTGAACTTCCGGGTCTTTATCACCCGCGTCAGGGCCCCAAAGGTCCGTGGCTGGAGATCGCGATGGGTGTGTTGTTGCCTGCGAATAAACCGATTCACAAACGCATCGTTCCGCGGCTGTCGTTCAAGGGCAATCTGGTTGCGGTCCTTTTCTCGTTGGTGGGCCAGCACTATCACTTAACGCTGAGGCACTCACTGAAAAAGACGCAGCTCGAGCCGGCTGTGCGCATGTACACTGAGAAGCAGTTGAAGGCGTGGAATGAGAAGAAGCACAGTTTCCGCGCGAAACTGTTTAAGCCGATTCAGCCGACGCTGGAGCGTTGGGCCAAGGCATTGAATAAAAGAGCTGCGACTGAGAAGAAGAAGAGTTTGGCCAAATAAGTATTCAAGCGCAGATACGAGCCGCGCGAATTAACGCTTCTTTCCTGCGGAGAAGGAGATCGTTTTCCGGAGTGCAATCGAGTTCGTCCTAAACTCTTGGCCCTGGTTTCTTACCTTCATCATCCACGGCTTGATTAGTTTGCGATCCAAACCGTCAGACTTTCCCGTCGGAGTTGTTGCTCTCAATGTTCCTCGCTGCCATCCGCAGAGCCGCAGCAACATCTTCCAATTCTACGCTTGAACGTTTAAACCGCACTTCCAGACTGAACTCTTTACCTGGCGAGGTGTACTTGAAGGTATAAGGTTTCACTTCAGGGGTGATGCGTGGTCCTGCCTCCTGACGCCGCACTTCACGCGCATCGTCGCGCGTCAAACCTCTCGAAGCAATCTGATTTGCTAAACGA
>DATBMP010000147.1:0-5852 GCA_036554845.1 Pyrinomonadaceae bacterium | reverse complement strand
TCGGTCGCGCCGTCCTGAAGTTGGAACGTAGCGGTAACCGTATCACCGCAATTTACATTCGGACCGACTGTAAATGTGAACGGTCGAGTAACGACGGTAGTGTTGTCTGGTGGAATGGCGCCGTAATTCTGTGGGCCACTCGGGCTGGTGACACCACCCGTTGCCTGCAAGGTGGCTACGAGGTTTGTAGTTGAAGCCGTGCCTGAATTCTTGAGGCCAAAATTAACAGTAACGGTTTCACCAGGGCTCAAGGCGTTGTCCGCGGGCGAACAGCTTTCCGCCGTAATGGTAGCGCCTGCCGGGTCGATGTTTGGTGCACCCAAAAGGCACTGGTTGATGGTGGTTGTGTTTCCGTCGGTAATGGCGACGCCATTGACTGTCGCCGGAAAGTAGTTTGTGGCGGTGATGTTTACAGTGTAGGTGCCCGGTGCCAACTGGGTGCCAAAGCTGCCCGCAGCCGTGCTGCCAAACAGGTTGCCGTCTACGGAGATTGCGGCACCGGTGACCGGAAGTCCCGTTTCGCAGTTCGTCACGTTGACAACAAGTCTGCCTTGGGCTGGAGCCTGGCAGGTTGGATTTACTTTGAAGGCACCGACGCGAGTGCGCCACTCAGCAGTGATCGAAGGTTCGTCCGTTGAGTAGAACTCGTTTGTGTGCCAGAAAGTACAGTCATCAGTTGGGTCGACGTTGGTTGAGCTGTAGTCACCCCATCGTGATGATGTGTGAGTTTGTACGAAAGCACCGGCTTGCAGGACAGCCTCACCCTGGAACAGTCCGCCGGCTGGGTCGCCTGCAAGACGGCCAGCGTATCTAATGCCTGGGAAGACCGAGACGCCATCCGAAACGCTATAACCGACAGCAAGATTTCCCTGATGGTCCATTGCAGCGCTTGGCATCCAGCGGTTGACTGTGTCTGGCGCGAAAGTAGCCTGTTCAGCAACTGCGTAGTTACCACCGCCCACACTTCTTAATTCGTAGTAACGGATGCCGGCTTGGTGAAGAGCTTGGGTGGTTCCGGTACCAACGTTAACTGTGTGAGTTGCGATTAAGGATTCGTGAGTACCGAAGTTTCGGTATTGCAGGCGATGCATTAGTCGATCGCCAATCGCGTCGAGTGCCGCAGTGGCATTGTTCGCCGGAGGTGGCTGCTCGATGTCATCGCGACCAGCTGGTGTGCTGGGATCGAACGCGGCCACAGCCAATGGGCTACCTGCGCGTTCTAGGAAGGTGGCAACTGGCGGGTTGTAGCTCGTTACGTCAAAGTCAAAAAGTCGAAGACCATCAGAAGCATCGCCGAACTCGGTGGCGATGAAATAGCTGAAAACGTTTGGCGCCCCTGCTGGTGGTGGTGTTAGACCATCGGCGTCCGAGGGAAGCATGCCGCCGATTGTCGGATCAAGAGGCTCCAGGTCGAAATAGATGAAACTGGCAGTCGGATCGCCGGCCAGCATTTTTTCACGATCAAAAGCAAAAACACCGGCACCGAGGAAAGCGGTTCCGGCCTGGTTGAACTGGTTATCAGTCATGTAATAGCCGTTTGGCCAAACGCCGAACTTTGGATAGTCGTTGAACTTGTTGTTCGGCATCATGAAGTCATACATGTAATAAGCGCCGGTGGGATCTGGGGTCTGCGAGATCGCGATCAACTGGTGGTTGTTCGGATTCGCGACGGTGCAGAACTGACTGATCAGCCAGCGATCGGCGTAGCTGTCATAAAGCACGATGGGGTCGCCATCTTCGCTGTTGGCGCATGGGCCTGGAATCGTCGCCCAAAGATCGCCAAGAGAGAGAACGGGCGACGCTGGGGTTCCATTCTTGTTGTAAACGCGCCAGGTGCTGTTTACGGCTTGTACGTAGTGATTTGGACCAACGTCACCGACAGTATCTGGCGGCAGAAAACCTTGGCCGAGGGCAATCGTGTCGAAGATGTCTTGACCTGCAAAGTTGATGGTAGTGGCGGGAATATTGAGCTGAGGTGCGTTCCTTTGAATCGCCTCGTCGCGTTTACCTGAGGCTCGCATCACATCCCTTCCGCCCTTACTGGATTCGGTCCGGAACGTCCTGTTCGGATTCATCTTCAGGTTCTGATCGAGTGTTTGAATGTCAATCTTCTTTTGCTCAGGAACCATGTCGCGCACGGGCTGTGAGACGCCGAAGTTTACTGCTTGCGCCGACACTAGGGTGAGACCATTTCCCTCGCCCTGGAGGTTCATCGCTTTTGGAATACTTAAGTTAGTTTTTTGGGTGGGACTCTTTAAAGCACTTTTCCCGGCACGCTTTGCCTGCGTGATAGGAAGAATCAAGAGCGCCGGCAACAACAAAGCCGCTGCCACTATCGTGAGCTTTCTTGCATAGTTCTTCATTCTTGTCCTCCAGGTGATCGAAAAGCCGCTTATGTTCAGTTTTGAGTGGAAGCCAGAACTGCCCCCGCACAAGAACAATTCTGGTTGGTTCGCTCGGGATGATCGGTAAACCCGCTAGTCTACCTACTATCGAGCTTCGTATCCGCGTAAGACGTAATGCTTGTCGAATCAAAGACCAACGACACACCTTGAGGGCATGTCGAAGGGTGCTCTAATGAATGCGAAGAGCTTATTAGCAATGGTGAAGCATTCGCTGAACGTAAAGTGGAGCGTGAATCAGCGAAGGTCGGAGAATTAGAAGATAGTCGGACGAACAACGCCACCTACAAAACTTGTGCCAGCATGTCCAGATCCAAAGTTTTGAATTTTCCCAACGTTCGAGTAGAAACTTGGATTTAGGGAGCAGGATTTGTCTGGAATCGAGATCACGATTCTAGACTTTGGACGTAACTTCCTGATCTCAGACTAGCTATGGTCGACCACATCCAGACTTCTGCTGATCGCTGTTTAAAACCTCAAGGATTTCTCAAGGAGCGGTCTGTATTCCTCACCTCAGGACCACGGTCTATCGGTAAACGTAGCGCTCTTTCGAAAAATGCTTCTTATAGATTCCTCCATTGACCTAGCTATTGGCTGCGAACTGGTTTCGGAGAAGATCGTCAGGCCTTCCCCGTCATCTCGCATTCCACGCTCGCGCCTGTTAGGCATTCTTAATGAAGGCTTATCAGCATGTAACTCTACGATTATTTGTGGTCGTGCGGGTAGTGGGAAAACATCACTGGCCGTCGATTTCTCGCTCTGCTGTCGAAGGCCCACGGCTTGGTACAAGGTCGACGCTCCGGATGGCGATCTGAGAGTGTTCTTTCAGTACTTGATTGCCAGCATTCAAAGGCAGCGGGCTACTTTTGGGACGCGAGCGCTATCCGCGATCGTCGCGATAGCGGAACGCGATCATGTTCCGCTACTCGCCGAAGCATTCGCCTATGAGCTGACCGAAGACGCGCATAATGCTCTACTGATCGTAATCGAGGACCTTCACCATGCTTGCGATGCAGAGTGGCTGGTGCCGTTTTTCCGCCGCTTGCTTCCATTGCTGCCGGATCACGTACACGTTCTAATCACGAGCCGAACCATGCCACCAGCCCCACTTTGGAGGATGCGTTCTAAGCAGACGCTACTCGTAATCGACGAAAGCACGCTCGCTTTCAACCGGTTCGAAGCGAGTGAATTATTTGAAAGTCACGGGTTATCGCATGAACAAGCAACGATCGCCCTCGATCACACACACGGTCGTGCTTCAGCTCTTGCCGCTTTTGCTGCCACTTTGAGTCAGACTGACCGGCAAAGCGTGAGTCTCACCTCTGACACCCAGAAATTGCCTCGCCGCGCGTCGTAGCCGTCGTAGTCGCATTTATCAAGAGATCTGTTATGGATTGGATGGATGTAAGACGTGAAATGTTAACCAAGCCCTTGCTGGGTCATGGCTTGGAGTCATTTCGCTATGCTAATCTGCCGGAAAATCCATCCTGCGAGATGCAAGGGCAGGGGCAAATGACGCAGAAGAAACGTCAAGGTAAACCTGCACAGGAATTCACACCCGGTCAAGTGCCTGGTAGTCGACCGAGTTTCTTCTTGCGAACCAAGCTGCTGCCTCCGAGACCAACCCCGGAACTGCTTTCACGTCCCCGGTTGACTGAACGTCTGCTGGCAAATCTAGTTCATCCGATCACTCTCGTTACGGCCAACGCGGGTTCAGGTAAGACAACCCTGGTGGCGGATTTTCTGCGCACTCACAACCGACCATTTGTCTGGTACCAATTGGATCATACGGATGCAGATCCTTCAGTTTTTCTCGGATACATCACGTTTGGTCTACGACAGGTCTTGCCAGACTTTGGTGATGCCATCTTCTCGTACTTGCACGAGTCGGCAGGCGAGGTTGCCCTTCATCCCGATCGAGCAGTCGATATTCTGCTTAACGAGATTCTGGAACGTGCCGAGCGGCAGTTGATTCTCACGCTCGACGACTATCATCACCTCGGAGACGACACACCGGTTCACGGTCTGATGGATCGGTTGATTGCATATCTGCCCGATGTTTTGCACGTGGTAATGATCTCGCGCGAAACGCCGCCTTTGAATTTGGCCAGGTTGCGTTCGCAGTCACCGCTTTCAACAATCGATCGATCCGATCTGCTGTTTACGGATGATGAGACGCAGCAGCTTTTTAGAAAAGTTTTTGACCTTGAACTCACCCCACAACAACTTGCCGAATACCGTGAACGCACCCACGGCTGGATTACCGCCCTGCAATTGGTAAAGCAGGTCGCCCACCGAACAGTACTCACCTCACGCGAGGGCCCCACGGGCCCGCCAGATCTAGTTAATGTCTTACAGCAATCCGAACGGGACATCTTCGATTACTTCGCCGAGGAAGTATTTCTGGGCGAAGCGGAGGATGTCAGGCGGTTCTTACTCAGAGTCTCACTTCTCGACCGAATTGAGGCGGACACATGCAATGGGCTGTATGAAGGGATGAACTGCTCACGCATATTGCCCAA
Organism: Pyrinomonadaceae bacterium; assembly: GCA_036554845.1. Lineage (GTDB taxonomy): Bacteria > Acidobacteriota > Blastocatellia > Pyrinomonadales > Pyrinomonadaceae > PSRF01. The sequence goes on along the minus strand of DATBMP010000147.1, from coordinate 928 downwards.
CTTAGTGAGGCGAAATGTGTTCATGACAGTCGCCACTGATGGACGCGGAGAAGAATACCGGCTTCATCCACTGTTCCAGAACTTTCTCCGCCGTCGCCTTCGCAGTGAAATCGGGCGAGCAGGTGTGGCGAGCGAACACGAACATTGCGCGGCCTATTTCATCCAACAGCAAGCATGGGAACAGGCCGCCCGTCACCTCGTGGCAGCGGGGAATTTTGATCGCGCTGCGGAGATCATTTCGAACAAAGGCTCTGAGTGGATCTCGTCAGGAGCTCTTAGCTCACTCGCATCCCTAGCCGATGCACTACCGGATACAGCCCTGGAGGCGCAGCCGAAGGCTTTGGCACACAGAGCTGAAGTCGCGCGCTTGTGTGGTGACTATGAAACCGCTCAGTCCATGTTTCGTCGCGCTGCTTCTCTCTTCCAACAACAGTCCGACAAAGAGGGCGAGGCTGACGCACTCCACTCGCTTGCGACTGTCGCACGTCGTCAAGGTGAGTACCAACAGGCATTCACTTATCTCGATCGTGCGATCCAGCTCAGCAAACCAACCTCAGCAGTACGAATGAAGTGCGGTAACACACGGGGATTGTGTTTGGTCGCCCTCGGCGAGTGGAGTTCTGCTGAGCGTGAATTTCGAACAGCGTTGCAGGCGGCCGAAGAGCGCAACGACGATCGATACACACGACTTATCGCCCATAACCTCGGAACTCCAGCAGGCCTTCGCGGTGATTTCGGCGAGGCCCTGAGATGGTTCAATCGGATGCTGCGACACGAGCGCCACAACTCGCCTTTGCCACAGGAAGCAGTGGCCCACCTGAACATCGCTCGGTGTCATATTTATCGTGGTGATTTCACTGCCGCAGAACAGGAACTCGATCAAACACTCCAGTTATGCCAGTTGTTCAATCTGGCGTCCGTACGAGCA
>DATBMP010000127.1:0-1901 GCA_036554845.1 Pyrinomonadaceae bacterium | reverse complement strand
CGCAAAAGCTCGATTATTCGTGCAGCCAACGATTCATAGTCACCCGATCGCACCAGGTAGCCAGTCTCTCCCTCAACAACTGCTTCTCGTGCTCCGCCGACATCAGTAGCCACGACCGCGCGTCCCGCTGCCATGTCCTCGAGAATTGAATTGGAGAAACCCTCTGCCTTGGAGCTCAACACACAAATGTCAGACAACTCTAGAAGTTCGGCCACGCGCCCGCATCGACCAACAAACGAGGCGGCCTCTGCAAGGCCCAATTCAGCCGACAGGTCGCGAAGAGGGGTTGTCAGTTCACCTTCGCCGGCGAGAATGAACCGCGTTTCTGGAACTGCTTCGAGCACACGTTTGGCTGCGCGTAAAAAAGTCGGATGATCTTTCAACTCGATACGCAGGTTCGCAAGGATGGTCACAAAGCGATAGTTCTTATCGGAAGGCAAATTAAAAGAGCTGAGTGCTTGCCCTCGATTAAAGTCAACGGGCAGTGCGACGCGTTGCAGATCGAGTCCGTTGTGAATCGTGACGGTTTTATTAGCCGGAACGCCTTCGGCAATTAACTGTGCCCGGACCTCTTCACAGTTCGCGACGACGGCATGAGCAAGACGGTACGCGCTCCTCTCAACAAACCGTTGCTTCGGGGAACGAACGGCGGATTCACGTCTGGCCGCTATGCGCACCGGCACTCGCGCAAGGGCCGCCCCAGTCATTCCAAAGATGTTGGTGTAGAAGTCGTGAGTGTGAACGATGTCGATATTCCACTCTTTCAGGAGGCGCACAAAGCGACGCAGCTGTGCAACGGCGTTAGCGTCATAAAAGCTGGTAAGGGGAAACGAGGGTATTTCGCCGACTCCGATCTTTTCCGCGTCAGGTCTCAAGGTCCCGGTTCCATCGAGGGCTGCCAACCTCACGCCGTAAAAACCACGCTGATGCAAAAGACGCGTCAGCTGCACACACTGCCTTTCAGAACCACCCTGATGAAAACTGGGAATCAATTCCAGAACGTTATGCCGCAAGCTCTTCTCTCAGACCTTCTCGATTAAGCCAGGATTGCGCGACCAGTCGCGGCGCCAGGCAATCGCTCGCTCTTAACATGTGCGCGCAGGAACGTGTTGGCCCAGGAGTCGAGAGCGATCAGCGACCATAAAATATTTGCGTGATTAGCGCTGCCCAGATCATGAGCCGTGATTAGTTGCTCAATTGTCGCGCGTTCAAACAGACCAGCACTAAACGAATCTTTGTCTCGGAGCGCTTGGACGCGGTGGGCCAAGGGTCCACCTTTTCTCAGCCATGCACCAAGGGGCATTTCGAACCCCACCTTTCGTCGATGAATGATCTCATCAGGCAACCACTTCAAAGCCAGTTCTTTTAGTAGCGCTTTGCGTTTACCGCCCTTCAACTTCACCTCAGCCGACAGGGCGTTGGCCCATTCGGTCAAATGGTGATCCAGAAATGGCTCCCGCGCTTCGAGTCCGGCGGCCATACTCATGCGATCCTGACGTTGCAGCAACGGCGCAAGATAAGTCCGTTGATCGTAGACGAAGAGCCCATCAGTGTTTTTGCTGGCGTTGGGCCAAAGACCCGCACGTCGCGACAAATAGTCTGACGGATCTTTAATGAGACTGTTGACAGTATTTGAATCTGAGACAGCATTTGCGCCTACAAGATAGTCAGCGCGCATCACTTTCTTCAGAGTCGCTAATTTGCCCAGTGCAGGTGCTGCTGCTGCCATTAACGAAACCGCCGGAACTTTCCGGAGCGAGTCGCGTCGATGAGCAGTTGCGTACCACTCGTAACCACCAAACACTTCGTCTGCGCCCTCACCTGATAAAAGGACTGTCACACCCACTCGTTCCTTTGCATCACGAAAGATCAAGTGCATCGGAATAGAATTCGGATGTGTT
>DATBMP010000097.1:0-3283 GCA_036554845.1 Pyrinomonadaceae bacterium | reverse complement strand
CGCTCGTATCGCATCGGACTCGGTTTCAGTCCCGTTGAAGACAAGCAACGTGAAGGTGATGGCCGAACACCTGAGGGCGACTTTTATGTCTTCGTGAAGAATCCGAAAAGTGCGTACCACCTTTCCCTCGGTGTGAGTTATCCCAATCTCGAAGACGCCGAAAGGGGTTTGCGCGATCGTCTGATCTCAAAGTCTCAGTACAACGCAATCGTGCGCGCAAACAATCGAAAAGCAGCGCCCCCACAATACACGCCGCTCGGCGGGCTAATCTATATCCACGGTAATGGGGCCACGAGTGATTGGACTTGGGGCTGTGTGGCGTTGGAGAATGAAAACATAAAAGAACTCTATGACGCAGTTGCCGTAGGAACCCCGGTTACGATTAAGCCGTGAACACGAACATCAAGCCATTCAAGATTCGAGACGTTTTGATTGATCCACCGCTGGTTCTATCGCCGATGGCTGGTGTCACCGACGTGTCGTTTCGCCGCCTGCTAAAGCGGCGAGGAGGTGTTGGTCTAAGTGTCTCGGAATTCATTTCTGTTGAAGGTTTGACGCGCAGCAATCCAAAGTCGAAACGTCAAATGCGCTTTTATGAAGACGAGCGACCATTCGCCGTGCAGATTTTCGGTGGCCAACCAGAGCGGATGCGCATAGCGGCCGAGATGGCGGAAGAGATTGGTGCCGACATCCTCGACATTAACTGTGGCTGTCCTGCCCCGAAAGTTGTAAAGCATGGTGGCGGTTCCGGGCTGCTAAAGGATCACGATCGCCTGGAAACGATTCTCAAGGAAGTAAAGAAGGCGATCACCATTCCGCTGACTATCAAGATCCGTGCTGGCTTCTATGACCACACCATCAATGCGGTTGAGACAGCTAGGTTGGCTGAGGATTGTGGTGTCGAACACATCGCTCTCCACGGCAGAACAAAGGAGCAAGGCTATCGCGGTCTTGCAAACTGGGATTTGGTGAAACAGATCAAAGAGACTGTAAAAGTTCCTGTTTCAGGCAGTGGCGACGTCACAACAATCGAAGGTGCGTTTGCTCGCTTCGAAGAGACTGGGTGTGATGGCGTCTTGATTGGCCGCGGGGCGATGGCGAATCCGTGGATCTTTCGGCAGATCGAGGACACGATGCGCGGTCGCGAAGTCTTTCAACCAACTCTTACAGACAAGAGAGCGGTGCTGCTCGAATACTTCGACATGTTACGAGAGGACATGCCTGAAACGCCGGCGATCAATCGAATGAAGCAGTTGGCCGGTCAGTTCACGCGTGGTCTGCAGGGTGGTGCGCTCTTTCGCACTTCCATCTATCACTCACATTCAGTGGACGAGATTCTCAACCGCATCGAGGAATACTTCGAAGCGATCGAAAACGGAAGGCCCTACTTTGGCGAAGCGGGTGCTCCAATTGAGGAAGCGCCCGAACTCGACTCGTGCGAAGCGGCGACCGTTTAGGATCTTCTGAGACTGGAATCTAACATTGCCGGGTAACCCTTACCCTTCAACGCGCCAATTTCGATAACAATCTCCTGCTTCCCTTTGAAGCTCCGCGTCACCTTGCCAGTCTTGTTCTTAGGACTTACGGCAGGCGAGGGCGACGGGCTAGGTTGCTCATTAGCAGTACTTGTCGAATCCGGTCGGCCACGGGCATCACGCGACATTTCGGCGAGTGCTTCCGTCACCTGCGTACGTTCCTCTTCGGATAGATCATCCAGACTTAATCCCTGCGCTTCTAAGACCGCCCGCAGGTGTTCCTCTGTGTTTGTATTGCGATCGTAGACGTCGCGATAGATGTGCAACTTTCCATCCTCGGCAACTATCGTTTCATAACGAAGTTCAACCGGCACGGCCTGGTCCAGTGTTACCTGCTTTGTTTCGTTTCGGTTTCTCTTGAAAGCATTGATATCGGATACGGAAAGGTTTGCTCCGCCGATCCTGGCGAGTAGCAATGCAAAGTCCTGGGCCAAGGCATCGGTCAATCCAACACAACCATGCGACGCAAACTTTCCGAGCTTCGCCTGCGACTTTCCTCCATGAATCAACGAAGGCGATCCGATTGGGATCTTGAGCAAGCCGAGAGGATTGAGTTTGCTACCGGCTTCAACCTTCTCGCCCACCTTCACTTTCGAAGACGGACTCTCGACCCAAGGTTCATCCGGAGGTGTCCAGGTAGGATTGAAAATTATCGCCTTCGCTTTTCGCAGACCTGTCGGCAAAGGAAACTCAGGATAGCCAATTCCGATCTTGTATGACTTCACCAACTTGCCTTGATCAAAAACATCCATGCGATAGGCAGGGCTGTTGACAACAACACGAGTGTCACTGGGAACCGCGTTTGGTACCGCTTCTGCTGCGGTTTCGGTAGTGGGAGTCGTTGAACCATTTTCGCCTTGCCAACGTGTACGAAGGAACGAGTAGAGTTCGGGAGCTTTGTCTTTTCCCACAATCTCTTCGACGCGTTCGCGAGCAAGTTCACGAGCAGCGAGGGTGCGTCCAGTTTCATCCGACTCGGTTTCACGAAGCTTGCTGGTCTCTTCTCGGGCCACGGTTTTAAGTCGTTGGATCTGATCATCGTTCAGACTAAGGTGCGACTTCAGATCGTTGGCAAAGTTCTCATCGGACAAGAAGAAGGCATCGAGAACCGGAAGCGTGAACTGGGCAGTTGTGGTCTCTGTGTTAACAGTCGCGGTCGGTGAGACGGTTGGCGAAGCAGTCGGAGATGACGTCGAAGTGAGATTTGAATTGGCGGTTTCTCTGACGCATCCGGTGAGGGAGAAGGCGAGGAGAAACAGCGACGCAAGATACTTCTTTTTCATGTTTTTGGTCCTTCGTTCAAGCGAATCTGATTTGGTTAAAGCGACGCAATAATTCAATTAGACCAAATGACCAGCAACAGGCGTTCCCACAGTCAACGAGTGTGTGAAACACGGTGCGGCGCACTTATTTTGAACTGATAACGAACGAAGGGGGATTGGGATTGTCCAGATGCTGAACACCCGGGGGCAGGAGGTCAGAGGTCAGTTGTCAGTGGTGAGTTGTCAGTGGTCGGAAGTCAGAGGTCGGAGGTCAGACGTCGGAAGTCAGAAGTCTGAAATCAGAGGTTGGAGGTTCGATCAGAGGTCAGGCGTGTCGGTTGCGGCGGCTTTGCCGCGTCCCTTGTGGTAAGGCTTTGCCTTACCAATAAGACGCTCTTCGCACTCGGCTGCGCCTAAAGATCGGATCGCAGGCGCAGCCTAAAATCTAAACAGTCTGACGGTAAGGCAAAGCCTTACCGCAAGGGA
>DATBMP010000095.1:0-15543 GCA_036554845.1 Pyrinomonadaceae bacterium | reverse complement strand
TTTGAGATGCCCATTCCTAACGAGCCGGTGTTGGCTTCCATGCCCGGAGTGCTGACATCAGGATGGCCATATGTACCTCCGAGTCTCCTCAGTCTTACGAATTTCTCTTTTGGAAGTATGCCGAGCGAGAAAAGCACTGAATATTGTCCCGGTACATCGTGTCCCTTCGAGGAGAAGTAAATGTCCCTGTCAGGATGGTCCACACCTACCGTCGCAGTATTCATCTCTTCGTAGTAAAGCCAGGTGACAATGTCCATGGCGCTGAAGCTCGAACCAAGATGTCCCGAACCGGCGCGCTTCACCGAAGCAATAGTGTTCGCGCGCGACATATCGGCGAGCAATGACAAGCGCGTGTACTTATCGGTAGCTTCTTTATTAATCCGCTCGAACTCGGAAACGGGAATGAGTTTGATTTCGACCATTAGAATTTATTCTCTGAATTTAAAGGGCGAGGCGCCAACTGAGGGTAGGGAAGCAACTCCTGAGCGAACAATCTCTTCCGCACGTTGCCAATCGAACGGATGGTTAACATCGAACCCTTCATACCCTTCCGTAAAAAAGGGCATCTGTACATTTCCGGCGATGGTCCGTTGTTCAAAGACTACTTTAGACCAGGCGATCTCCAGGCTGGCGTTCTGAACATAGACCTCAGGCAAAGATTGATACTGGCTGCTGTGCCAGGGCTGCTCCGCAGGACTCAACGGCAGCAGCGGAACCATCCGTTTGCCGCGTACGACCCACATCTTGCCTGGATGCTGTTCGCACTTCTCAACCGCACGCAATGAATCGACACCGGTTTCGGCCAGGAAGTTTTCCCAGGCACGCCTGATTGTGGTGGCCTGACGAAACGGGCTGGTGGGTCGCAAAATGCTGAAGCAGTCAAAACTGTGACCGTCTTCACGCAAGCGCTGGAGTGTGTGCTCGACCCACTCGATATCCGGTGACAGGTCGCCTGAGATCTCTGAAGGTCTCAAATACGGAGCTTCAGCACCGTAGTGCTTGGCCACGTCCACATATTTTTCGGAATCGGAAGACACTATCACCGTCGCAAAGATGCCGCTCTCGCGCGCGGCGGCGATGCTGTAGGCGATCAAGGGATGGCCAGCGAGGACCTTAATATTCTTATCCGGTACGCGCTTTGAGCCTGCTCTTGCCGGGATTAGTGCAACGATGCTCGGATTGCTCTCCATCGACAACTATAGCTGCTTCGGATCGATCGTGATGTAGACGTCTTTCAGATTCGAGTAAATATCGAGCGCTTCGGTTCCGGGTTCGCGAGAGCCGTTGCCGGACTGCTTCACACCACCAAACGGCATGTGCGGTTCGCTACCGAAGGTACCTGCGTTGACAACTGCAACTCCACTCTCGACCTTGCGAGCGAACTGTAACGCGCGATCAATACTTCGCGTATGAATACAAGCAGTCAAACCGTACGGCGAGTTGTTCGCCAACATCAATGCGTCCTCGAAGTTCTTTGCCCGGTAAAGACAAGCTACTGGCCCAAAGAGTTCGGTAATCGAGATCTCGGCGTCTGGGTCGGCACTCTCAATCAATGTCGGCGCCATGTAGAAGCCATCACGGTGTTGGTCGTCGGTCAATCGTTCGCCGCCAGTCAAAATTTTCGCGCCCGCGTCTCGAGCGCGCCCCACCGCGCGGAGCATGTTTGTTAACTGCTTCTCGTTTATGACTGGTCCAAAGTCGTCCTCATCATCGCTTCCGACCTTAAGGCACTGCACTCCGTCAACTAATAGTTTGCGGAACTCTTCGTAGACAGAATCAAAGATGATGATGCGGCTACCGGAAGCGCAACGTTGACCGGCATTACTGAACGCAGAGAGCAAAACCCATTTCGCTGCTTGAGTTAAATCAGCGTCGTCACAAACGATTAAAGGATTCTTGCCTCCCAACTCGAGCGAAATCTTGGCCATGCGTGCCCCGGCTGTAGCAGCGATCTGTCGGCCCACTGAAGTCGATCCAGTAAAACTAATCACGCTGACGTCTGGATGAGCAACTAACGGTGCGCCTGATTCCTGTCCAAATCCATTCAGGACATTAAAGACGCCGGGTGCGAGTCCACGCTCATGAGCAATCTTGCTGAACAGCCAGGCGGTGGCGGGTGCATCTTCTGACGCTTTCAAGATCGCAGAGTTGCCGCAAATGAGTGCTGGGAAAACCTTCCACGCTACATTCGCGATGGGCGTATTGGCGGCGATGATCAATCCGGCAACCCCCATCGGTTCGCGGATGGTCATCGCCTGTTTATTTAAGACGCCTGACGTTGTGGTGCGAGCATAAAGTCGTTGTCCCTCGCCTGCCATAAATACGCCACAAGAGATCGCGGCGTTCGTTTCGCCCAATGCATCCTTAAATGACTTTCCTGTTTCGGCTGCAACAACGCGGGCCATCTCATCGCGGCGTTCCTTCAAGGTCATTGCGATATCGAGAAGAATCTCACCTCGGTTTACTGGCGGAATCTCGGCCCAGGCCGGTTGCGCATTCTTTGCCGCTGCGACAGCCATCGCCACGTCGTCGCTGGTAGACCGCGCACCTTTACAGAGAATTTTCCCGTTGGCCGGGTTAACTTTTTCAAAGACCTCGCCAGAGATGGCAGATCTCTCTTCACCGTTAATCCAGTTTCCAATCTGTGCAGGTATGACGAGCTCTTTTTTGACTTCCATCACCAAGCTGTCCATCCGCCATCAATGATCAGATTCGAACCGGTCATATATGACGACGCATCTGAAATCAGGAAAACAATCGCGCCGTTGTATTCAGCCTCGTCCGCCATTCGCTTCATCGGTACGCGCGACGAGTAGTTCTTCAAAAACTCTACGTCCTGATTGTTGAATACTCCTCCCAGAGTCAGCGTATTGACTCGGATGTTTTGCTCGGCCCAGTAGGTGGCGAGATAACGTGTGAGATTCAACAACGCAGACTTGGAGGCAGCGTACGCGACTGGTTTAAAGAACGGTGTACCGGTACGGGCCCTGCGATACTCGTACAAATGCTGATCCGGCGATACCAGTCCATAAATCGAACAGATGTTCACGATCGATCCGCGACCTGCTTCTGCCATGCTGTTGCCGATCACCTGACAACAAAGAAAGACACCCTTCGCGTTCACTTCCATCACTTTGTCCCAGGAAGATTCCGGATACGATTCAAATGGTCCGTTCTCTTCAGCAGAAGCGTTGGGAGGGGAGTCGAGTGCGGCGTTGTTGATCAAAGCATGTGGCGCGCCCCATTTTGCGACAATCGCTTTTAAACCATTCTCGATGGATTCTCGCCGTGTGACATCCACGGCAACTTTCAAAACGTTCGAGTGATCGTGATCGGAAATGTCCGCGTCGCCAAATTGCGGATGGATATCAAATATGGCAACCCTCGCCCCTCGTTCGACGAGCGTGCGACTAAACTGGCGGCCCAGTTGTCCAGAGCCACCAGTCACGATCACAACCTTGCCCTCGACACTGAAAATGTCAGCAGGAGTGTCGCGCGTCATCTTGATTTCTCGCTATTCATTGTGCGCTCGAATAGATCGCAAACTTCGCGCACTGCCCCATGACCGCCGGGTCGATCTGTTTGATAAAGCGCGTATGGCAGAACGTCATGGTGAGCGTCGCTAACTACGATCGGTAATCCCACTGCTGTCAGGCACGGCAGATCGTTGACATCGTTTCCGACAAACGCTACTTGGGAAAGTGACAGGTTGTTGGCTCTTGCTAATTCATTCAACGCGGCAAGCTTATCGTCGCACGCTTGAATGCAGTCAATCTCTAACTTGCGGCTGCGCATTGTGACCACGGGATTTTTTTCGGTAGAGATCACGACCGTAAGGAGTCCGGCACTTCTCAGTTTTGCCAGCCCGATGCCGTCTGTACGAGTGCATCGAACAGCCTCTCGACCATCTTCAAACACGTACACCATGTTGTCTGTGAATACGCCGTCGAAGTCGAAAGCGACCAGCCGGATAGTACCGATCAGTTCAGCAAGTGACGCCGCGTCCAGTTTTTGAGCGATGCCCGTCACCGCCTTCCATCCAGATCTTCAAAAGCTATGTTGTCGTCTTCGCTGAATGCTCGTCGCGTTACAAGACCTAACATTCGATCTAACTCGAAAGGAGGTGTGCCATCGCTGGGTGACTTAATCGCGATATCTTCAAGCGAGAGGACGTGATTCGGAGGCAGATCCCGGGCGGCCACCAACTTCTTACCCATCTTCAGCAACGGTGCGCGTTCGCTTGGATAAGTACTCTTCACACCATCGCCCAGGGCAACACGAACGCGTTGTAGATCGCGTACCACCCGTCGCATACCAGCGCGCTCGAGAGAAAATGCGTGATCGGTGCCCTTCATGGCGCGATTCAAAGTGAAGTGTTTTTCGACTACTCGTGCGCCGAGCACATACGCAGCGACCACCATTGCGATTCCATTGTCGTGTGATGAGAGTCCAATGACTATATCAGGAAACACTTCTCGGAAAGTGGAGATAACGCGGAGGTTCATTTCATTGAAAGCGCATGGATACCCGGCCGTGCATTGCAGAATGCAGAGCTGGGTATTGATGGGCATCACCGCATCGTAAGCGCGCTTTACATCTTCGATCGTCCCGCCGCCTGTGCTGACAACCATCGGTTTCTGAAAAGCGGCGACGTATTTCAATAGCGGGATGTTTCTTAAATCGCCTGAAGCGATTTTGAAGGCGGGCGTGTCGAGTTTTGCCAGAAAATCGGCGCTGGGAAAATCGAACGCGGTAGCAAAAAAGGTGATACCCAATTCTTTAGCATAGCGAGTTAGTTCTTCATACTCTTCCAGACCAAATTCAAGAAACTCGCGGTGTTCGCCATAGGTGTTTCCGAAACTGTTTTCGTGGTCGTAGGGCTTGTTGTACATCTCGCGGGTATACAACGCACGATTGTCACGTTTCTGAAGTTTGACTGCGTTTACGCCACACTCCTTGGCCGCGCGAAATAGTTCCTTAGCGGTTTCCATGTTGCCTTGGTGATTGTGACCAATCTCAGCAATCACATAGCAATCGCTGTCATCGGAGATTACCTGGCCATCTATTGTCAGCTTGCGCTCCATAAGCGTAAGTCCCCTTGTCGCTAAAAGTTCAGCGCACAAAAATGTAATTCGCATGCGCTGCGAAATTGACGAACTCGTTTCGAGGTTTCTCCTGGACGTTCCAGATCGTAAACCCTCGAGCCAACATGTTTTGGATCGCCGTCTGGTCGTCAGGATTATCGCCACATAATTCTACAAGAACAGATCGGACGGATAAGTTTTCGAGTGTGGAGGATGCTCCAGCAAGGATTTCAGACTCGATTCCGTCAACGTCAAGTTTTATATGATTCGGTATGCGGCCGAGATACTCGACCGCCTGGTCCACAGTGTAAGTAGGGACCGGTTGCTTCAGGGCTGGTGCAAACTCCTGATCTCTCAATCGAATAGCTCTCCCTAACGCATGCATGGACGAACCGTATTCCAAAGTCGAGTAGTTCAACCAACTGATGCCTGTCTTGTCGGAGAATGCTACGCAGAGAGGAAAGACCGATGTGCCAAGGCCATTCAACGAAACGTTTCGGTTAAGCTGCATAAAGTTGAACCATGCAGGCTCAAACGCAAATACCTGTACGGTCTGGTTGTGATGCTTAGCGATTATCAGAGAGTAGTTTCCGATGTTGGCACCGATATCGAAGACCACGTCTCCAGGCTTAATCAGTTCCTGAATCCACCTGATCGTATCTGGTTCCTTGGCACACGGAATGGTCCGCGTAGCTCGCTCAAACGCTGAGTTGGCATAGATGAAGATGTCACCGTCTTCGTAGTCGGTAGGCGCTACGTCAAGCGGTAGTTCATTAAAGTACTCTGCCAAGCGCCGCGTCCGGTAACGCATCATGGTCTTGAATCTCTGTAACACTTCGCGAACCCTCGTATGTTGATTCCCACGTCAGACGCGGGCTTACCACCCCTGCAATTCTTTCGGCATAGTCGCCGCGGGCGGAACGGCCCGTCATCGGGTCCGATACATGAAACGCAATTACGTTCTCAAGGCGAACGAAATGTTGCTTAACACCGCGCGAAGCGAATATTGAGATACCAATCATGTACTCGCCTTCGGCGAGCAGATCTCCTGGAACTGTCACCGTAGAAGAATAGATACCGGGCTCCTTGCGAAGAGTTTCCTGAGGCTCAACGCTGGCAAAAGCGCACGTGCCCTGAGTGAAAAAGATTAGCGCACAGCGAAATTTCAGGTTTGGTATTGCGACCCGGTACTTCAATTTTACCTGGACCTTGTCGTGTACGCTGACGTCAGTCAAGCGCGTACCGTCTTCTTTTGTGACGTTAACTGAAACGAGTTTCAGTTCCTTAGTCCCGGGCGCGTGTTCAAGATCCCACTCGCGACTTGGACCAGCCGCGAAAGCTCCCTCCAAATAGTTAGTAACGACGTCCTGCGTAGGTCCTTCACTTATCAGGTGCCCCGACTCCAACAGGACCGCTCTGGAACACAGTCGACTAACAGCGGGAAGATTGTGCGATACGAACAATACGGTCCGACCCGCAAGGCTAACATCTTGCATCTTTCCCAGGCATTTATTCTGGAATGCGAGATCGCCTACGGCCAGAACCTCGTCAACTATAAGTATTTCGGGGCTGAGATGTGCAGCTACTGCGAAGGCCAGACGCACATACATCCCGCTGCTGTATCGCTTAACCGGAGTGTCGATGAATTTTTCAAGCTCCGCGAAGGCCACTATCTCGTCGAACTTCTCTCGGATTTCCCGGCGATTCATCCCGAGAATGACGCCGTTCAAAAAGATATTCTCGCGGCCGCTGAGTTCGGGGTGAAACCCGGTCCCAACCTCAAGCAAACTTCCTACACGACCGTAAAGCTCAACTCTTCCACTCGTTGGTTCCGTAATGCGCGAAAGAATTTTTAGCAGCGTCGATTTTCCAGCCCCGTTCCTTCCAATGATGCCCACGACCTCACCGGGCATGACCTCCAGATTTATATTCTTGAGTGCCCAAAAGGTTTCACCCGGAGAGGAGTAAGCATTTCGCAGTGTTTTTAGGGGAGCACGAAAAGTCTCAACCAGCGAATCGCGGAGCGTCGGGTTGGACACCGTTATTCTATTAAGAGCGTAACTCTTATTGAGATCTTCAACTCGAATGATCGGATTTGTCATCAAATAATGTCTGCGAAACTTCGCTCCATTTTCTTGAAAGCATACGCAGAATGGAAAAAAAGAATGACCGCAACTATAGCAGCGTAGATCAGAGGCCCCCAGTTAAATGGGGTACCTAGTATTGACGATCTGAACCCTTCGACAATTCCCGCGATTGGATTTAAGAAATAGAGCCATCTCCAGTCTGGCGGGATAAGACTGACCGGATAGGCCACTGGAGATACAAACATCCATAGCTGAATGAATACGGGAAGGACCACACCGATATCGCGATATTTGACATTAGCCGCCGAGGCCCACATACCAAATCCCCACGAAAAGATTGTTATGAGTGCGACCATCACCGGTAACAACAAAATATTCTTAGTGGGTGCGACGCCATAGTAGACCATCAGGGCTGCGAGGATAGTAAGTGAGACAGCAAAGTCGAGAAGTCGACCCCCAATCGCGGCACCGGGAATGATCATGCGAGGGAAATATACCTTGGTGATCAGGTGCGCATTCGACACCAGACTGTTTCCACTGCCGGTTACAGCTGCAGAGAAAAAGGTCCAGGGCAACAATCCCGTAAAGACCAGTAAAGGGTAAGGAACGTCACCCGATGGGATACGCGCCAGCACTCCGAGAAAAATCGTGAAAATCAGCGTCGCCATTAGGGGCTGAATAACCACCCATAACACTCCCAAAATCGTCTGTTTGTATCTCACCTTAACATCGCGCCAGATGAGGAAATAGAACAGTTCTCGGTAAGTCCAAAGGTCGCGAAGATTTAATGGAGCCCACGCTTTGCGCGGTTCGATAACGACCAAGGGCTTGTTTGGCAGAGTGTAAGGCGATTGGCGGGATTCTGTTTCGATGGGTGGACCTTCCAACACTGAAACGACTTCTTAGTCTCTCACAGCCGCGATAAAACCAGAGAGCTTACCTGGAAGCTCAGCACTCCTATTGAGTTAGACACGACTGGAAACGGGAAGGGAAAGTTTAGTCAGCCAATTATTCAATCGTCAAGCAATGACGTTTTTGCCGACGGCTGAGAAACGGCCAGACATAACATTCCCGCCCGGACTCAAAGATCGAGACGGGCGGGAAAGATTGTTTCGAGTTGGTTTAGTTTTAAGGTTCACCTGGATCGCCGCCGTCTTGTCGCGGCAATACAACGGTGGCCTCAACGACCATAAGGTTGTCGTCTTTATCGGCCTCTTCAATGTCACTTCGGAGTTCCGCATTGCTGATGCTGAGACTATCGTCCCGGGCATCGGGGTTCACCTGGTAATAGAGGATGAAGGAAGCACTTTCATTTACGAGCATTCCCACAATTGTGCATCTCACTGTCCCATTCTCACCGCGAGGTGGCGTCTCGCAACGAAACTCATTACCCGCAACCTGTTTGATGCCAAGGAAGACAGTCTGTTCCGGCACTCGTACATTAAGAAGAACGTTGCGGGCAGTCTCAGAACCAACGTTGTGAGCCCAAACCCGGTACTCAATCCTATCGCCGGGGTGGATCGTTACCGGTCCAATCTTTTCCGCCTTGAGATCGACCAACCGCAGCCGCGGATCGCGAACATAGAAATGGGTAATTGTTTGCATTCCCGGTTCACTATCCACTGTTCGTACTGACCATTTTCCTACACGAGCGAACTCGCCTGAGGAAGGAATCACGTAAAACTCGATCTGCTTATCCTGCACAATGTCTGTCTGTTGTGTTTGCCATTGGTTTGGCGTTACCCACTGAAAGTAACGTTGGCGCCAACCGTTTGAAGGGGTCGGAGCTCCGCGAACTACAGCGCAGACAGTCTCACCTAGAAAAAAGGTGGTCTTTGGAGTCGAGCAGTCATCTGCGAAGATCATTACTGTTTCGGACACAGGTGCGGCCTGAACCCGATTGGACCAGGCTCTATTGTTCGTTTGAGTTACTACTAAAAGCCCGACAAGAGAGGTTACGACTATTGCGGAAAGGATCCGCAGCCTTCTGCGGGTTTGCGAATTGAGATTAACTGACACGGGCCGCAGCCTGAGCGTGAAGAACTCATCACGACAACGAGCGAGCGGCGGCTTATATCCGATCTTCATAAGCTATCTCCTCACACTTGGAATACTGATCAGCTTGCCCTCAACCCGTCGAGGAGGGTGTAGAGCGAACGATCTTGAGCAGATACCAAAGGATCCCTCCCGTGCCGGGTCTGACCGACACAGGAGGGAAATGGGATCTGATGAGTACGTTTAGCCGATTAATTTTGCGGGAACACAGTTCCGCCGGGTGCGGTGTTGGTCGTGTTACCCATGATGGTGTTATTGCCACCTGAGTCCCACGATGCCGCGGGCGCTAGAGAGGTTCCATTTTGAGAGATGGTGCACCTCGCGATTCTTCCCCGGGATCCGCCAGCAACACTTAGGGCAGTTCCACTATTCGAGGAGACCGTCGTGCCATCCACGTTTACAACTGTGCCGCTTCCAGCTTCGGAGAGAGCAATGCCTGTGGTATTCAGCGCTATCTTGCTGTTGTGCACATTGCCGCGCGAGCCATTCTGGGCATCGATTCCGGTGGCGCACCTGGTTATATCAAGGGTGTCAAAGGCAAAGGTGGTAGTGCCCGTTGAGTTGGCCGCCATCTTGATTCCGGCGCCTCCGCAGTTTCTGATGGAGGTGTTCCTCATTGAGAAGAAGGTGTTGTTGACGGCGCTGAAAGCGACGTCGATACCGTCTCCAGTGAATCCGTCGATGAGCGTGTTCTCGACGAAAAGTTCGCTGCCGGCCAGCCACCTAATACCATCGAGGCCAGTGCTAGCACCGTTAATGTTGAGCCCATCAAGGCGAACGGACTTACGGACGTCGGCTGGATCGGTGATGTTGATAATGACTCCGTTGGTCAGAGATGCGAGGATGGAACCATAACCTTGACCACCGCCGCCACCGTTAATTGTGATCGATTTTGTGATCGTTACCGCTCCGAAACCGCCTGGATCCAGAGTGCTAATCTCACCGTCTTTCGCTGTCTTTGAAATTGCTCCGGCGTAAGTCTTACAGGGCGCGGTGCGGCTGCAAGGGTTTACGTCATCGCCGACTCCTGATACCCAAGTGCGAGTGGCTTGCGCCTGACCTAGCGATGCTAAAGCCATTGTGAAAATTGCCACCGCTAGTACTCTTATACTGATCTTCTTCATGTAGAGTCTCCTTTAGGAATTAAGGTTCATGTGAGTAGCAATGCCGATGAGGACGACCTTCCGCTGAGGAACGAATCGGATGCTCCATCATGGCTGACCACTAAAATGGGTTTGCCGTCGCTGCGACGACGGCGGACACAATTAAGCCCCAAGCTAACTGATGACTTGCTCTGTTTGACGTACTTATGCTGCTTCATAACTCGGAAGTCGTGTTATGGGCAGTTGCCTGCCACTGTGAATTGCGGACCGCTATCTACCGCAGGCTGCAGGAGTCGGCGCACCTTTATCTGTGAGGTGACTGTGCTGGTGTTCCCGTTTGCATCTTGAACTCTCATAGTAATCGTATAAACCCGGCCGTTGCCCTGGTTATCACGCTCGGCCCGCAGTTGTACGGACTTGCAATCGGGTCCAATCACAATGTCGTTAACCGTGTTTCCATCACTTAAGCCTGGTTTGTTTTCCACCTCATCACTAGTTACCTGCGCGATAACAACGTTGCTCAGATTGATTCCAGCATCACAGCTATCCGCAGCGGCAACTAACAGATCACTAACTTTGACGGTCTGGTACTGGTGAAGTGGCGTCCAAAGGACCAGGGTCTTGCCCTCGAGGGCATAACTCGTGCCGTTGATAATGATCGACCCACCGTTGAATGTGAACGTGTTTCCGTCATGAGTGAAAGTTACCCCGTTGAAGGGATAAGTTTGCCCATTGACGGTTACCGTGTTTTCTCCGAACACAACTGTCAGGTTGTTCAAGAAAATCGTCAGATTGGCGACCGTTGTGGTTGGAGCCGTCGTATCGACGACCGTGACTGTTCTGACCACAGAGGTTGTATTGCCAGAATCGTCTGCAGCGTGGTAAGTGAGCGCGTAGCTACCTGGCACATCTACATTTACTGATCCCGATACATTCACCGAGACGCTGGCGTCACAGCTGTCGGACGCAGTCGAGCCCGGATCTACGAACGGAATGTGGCATTCGACGGTGATCGAGTTGCCACCATTCAAGACAATGAGTGGACTTGTTGTGTCGACGACTTGGACCGAGCGCGTCACGGGCGACGCCGCATTACCAACTGCATCGCTGGCGTTGTAGGTGATTGTGTAGTTGCCGACGACATTCACATCGACCATTCCGGAAGGTGTAGCTGCAAAACTGCCGTTACAGTTATCGGTCGCGCTTGCCCCCAACTCGGTATAGGACGTGTGACACTCAACCACTTGTGACGCAGGACCGATTAACGAAATCACCGGTACAGTGTCGTCTACCACCGTGATCGTTTGAACAGAGCTGGCGGTATTGCCAGCACTGTCCGTGGCCGTAAAAGTCCGCGTGATAATCAATGGACTCGATGCAGATCCCGCACCAGTTGTTGAATCAGTCACGGTAACCATTGGGGTCCCGCAGTTGTCGCTTGGCGGACCAGGCTGAGGATTACCGTTGGCATCAATGATGTCAGTGCCGGTCGCTTGTGATGGATGGCCTGGCGGTACCTCACTCAAACATGTGTAATTAGCGTCTGGTGGTGCGTTGATGATTGGCGGTGTTTCGTCGTTGACTGTGATTATCTGCGTGTCAGTCGCTGTATTGCCTGACGCATCAGTGGCGGTGTAAGTGACCGTTGTGTTCCCCACGGGGAAAAAGTTTCCGCTTGGAACGCCCGTTCTAGCCACGTTCACCGTGCAATTATCCGACGCCTGCGCCGTTCCCAATTGCGATTCACCAATTACCAATCCGCACGACCCGGCCGTTCCCGCGGGTGTTGCCAGCGTAACATCCGGCGGGGCAACAATCGTTGGTGGCTCACTGTCTTCACTGGTGACGGTTACGGTTTGGGTACAACTATCCGAACGACCTTGCGCATCTGTGGCCGTCCAAATGATGGTTGTTGCTCCAACCGGATATGGGGCATCAAGCGGTTGATCGTCACTGCGTTCTCCGACAATCGCCGCCCCACTTGGTTGAACTGTAGGCATACCGACAGCGACTGTCGCTGGAGCACAATCGTCAGTCGAAACCATTACGTTTGCAGGACATGTCAGTATTGGCGCTGCATCTGCAACAACGCTGACCACAAACGAACAACTGGCACCGCCCGTTGAAGAGGTAACAATCACAGTCGTATCACCCACCGGGAAAAAGGAGCCGGAGGGAACGCTGGCAGTTACAGAGCCACAGTCACCGAACGCTTCCGCTCCGGGGACGTTTACGATCGCCCCAGGTGTCGTGCCCTGTGTCGTATTCGCTGTAACTACGATGTTGTTCGGGCAGTCGAGGGTGCAAGTTGCTCCGCTACCATCCGATACAACGCTTGCGGATATGGATGAGCTGTTATCTGGAGTATGACTCTCTTCGGTGCTGGAAGTGATGTTGGCAGTCGTACTAACTGACGTACCCACGGGCGTTCCGCCGGTTACCTGATAAATGAAAGTGAAGGTTGCGGAGTCGCCACTCGCCAAACTACTCGAGGTGCAAGTTGTGTTAAGACTGTTATTGGTGCAATGGAAACTAGTTCCGGAATCTTGACTTGATGAGACAAAGGCAGCGTTATTGGGTAAGTCATGAGTTAACTGGACCGCCGACGCTGTGTCTGGCCCCTTATTTAATGCGGTTACTTGATACTTAATAAATCCATTATCGGTAAAGCTGGAACCCGAAGCGATAAAATTGAAAATAGCGAGATCAACTGATGGCTGTTGCGGATCACTAACACCGAATCGTGCTGTTGCTCGTAAGGTTCCGTCCAGGCCCGATGAAAGATAGACCTTCCAGTTTCCTGCTCCTGATAAAGACCGAGATGCACTGGGAGTTCCTGAAGTGATGACATCGACCTGGGCCAACTCGCCCTGAAAGTCCACCCAATAGAGCACTCTTGGGCCAACCAATGTGCCGGTCGCCTTGGCGCAGGCCACTTCTCCGACGCTGAAGGTCTGTTTTGGCGTTGTACAATCCGCCGCGTATGTCTCTACGGTCTCAGCCGGACCTTGGGGCAGCAAGAGTAACGCCGGGCCTACCGCGTGACCCTTAATAAAGTTCGGCGACTGTGTTATCTCGTCTTGCTTTTCCGGTTTCTTCGCTGGATCGGGCGTTAGCCAAGTGTGAAATGAGCTGCCGTTATCGACGGATGCCGTCCGTTCCGAAGATGCTGACGACGTGGCTACTAAAGAAAGTGCCAGAACAGAAACGATCAGGAAGCCCAAAGCGAATAGAACGACTTTCTTGGTTGAATACGAAGACACGGCACAGAAGCGACGAGTTGTCATCGGGCTTGACCTCCTACGGCATTCGATTGCATGGAGCCAATCAGTTGGCTCTCTTCAAAAAAGAAAAAAGTTGACTCGGTAGCTCAAACAGAAAGTGGTGTTAAGTTGAGAATCCTGCTGATCTGAGAGGAGTTTGGAGATTTTCGGTCACCCTGGGGCGTTAGTAATTCTTCCTTAGCGAGGTTTTTTGTCAGCAACGAGATGACCTGAATTTGATGCGTGTGTTGTCCTACCAGATTTGGATTCAAGGGACAGATATCTTGGTTAGGGCGAGCCAGCAAAGTTGTGAGATATTTTCTTAATGACAACTTCAATTAACCAGCGTCGCAAGTCTCCGTGGACAAGAGGGGAGGTTTGATAATCTAAAAGGCGGAATAAGTCAACCAAAATCTTTGAACCAAACGATTTCTACCCATATCCAGCGTTTCTTGTTAATTGAGTAACCTCTTCAATTCGATGAAAATTTTTGTCACTGGTGGCGCCGGCTTTATCGGCTCAGCATTCGTCAGGTTGTTCCTTGAGGCAGATCCTTCGGGACGGGTCACTAACTTCGACGCCCTCACCTACGCTGGAAATTTGGACAACTTGAAGGGGATCGATCCGGAACGGCATGCTTTCATTCGTGGTGACATCGCCGATCGCCAGCAGGTTTTGCAGGCATTAGGCGAGGATTTCGACGCAATCATAAATTTCGCCGCTGAGTCGCACGTTGACCGAAGTATTCACTCGGCTGATGAGTTCGTGCGGACTAATGTCCTGGGTACGCAAGTGCTCCTCGATGCGGCGCGCCATCGCGGTATCAGGCGCTTCGTTCAAGTTTCTACAGACGAAGTTTTGGGTAGTTTGCCTGAGGATTCCCGATCTTTTTTCACGGAAGAATCGCCGTTTGCCCCGAACAGCCCGTACGCGGCGTCAAAAGCTGCCGCCGAACATCTTGTGAGGGCAGCAAATCACACCTTTGGGCTGAATACTGTTACAACCCGCTGCGGTAACAACTATGGACCACGTCAGTTTCCCGAGAAGTTCCTGCCCCTGGCGATTTCAAACGCAATGAAGGGCGATGCGATTCCGGTCTATGGGGACGGCAGAAATGTGCGCGACTGGATTTATGTTGACGATCACTGCCGGGGAATCGCGCTCGCTTTAAAGAAGGGAAGGCCTGGCAGCGTTTACAACTTTGGTGCGCGCAATGAGCGGAGAAACATCGACGTGGTCGAGTCGTTGCTCGACACGTTGGGCCAGCCTCGTTCCTTAATCCGTTTTGTCGAGGACCGCCCGGGTCATGATCGCCGCTACGCGATCGATCCAGCGCTTGCCGAATCCGAGTTGGGTTGGAGGGCACAGGAAACGTGGTCCAGCGGCCTGGCCAAAACTATTGAGTGGTATCAACAAAATAGCGACTGGTTAGAGCGAGCTCGAAGCGGCGAGTACCGAAAATATTACGAACGTCAGTACGGAACGGAGGTCGCAGCAAATTGAGAGTTCTGGTGACTGGCGCTGGCGGAATGGTCGGTCGAGCCGTTTCGCAACTCTGTTTGGCGGAAGGTGACGAAGTTATTGCGCGGGATCGCAAGGGTCTTGATATCTCCGACGCTGTTCAGGTGGACACCGCGGTGGACCAGGACAGACCGGACGTCATCATCAACTGCGCAGCCTGGACCGATGTTGACGGGTGCGAGGGAGATCACGCGCGGGCCATGGGAGCAAATGCACTTGGTCCTGAAAATCTGGCGAACGCAAGCCGGCGCGTTGGTGCGGGGTTCGTCACTATCTCGACTGACTACGTTTTCGACGGAAAGAAACAAGGATTCTATACGCAGCGGGACACTCCAAACCCATTAAGTGTTTACGCACATTCAAAACTCGAGGGTGAACGACGGGCACAGAATTCCCATGCTCGCAGCATCGTGGTCCGCACCGGTTTCAT
>DATBMP010000083.1:0-7879 GCA_036554845.1 Pyrinomonadaceae bacterium | reverse complement strand
AACAAGCAGAACGACACGTTGATGCGTTACGTCAAAGCGAAGAAAGGTTCCGCAGTGCCTTTGATCATGCTGCCGGGATGGCCCTGGTGGCGCCCGATGGACGGTGGATTCAGGTGAATCGGTCGCTGTGCGAGATCCTTGGTTATTCTGAAACCGAACTCCTTTCGGGCGACATCAGATCGATAATTCATCCTGAGGATCTGAACCCACTGATGGAGCAGATAAAAAAACTGCGGGAAGGCTCAATCGGGAACTTGCAGATGGAGCAACGTTACGTTCACAAGAACCTTGAACTTCGTTGGGTCCTGCTGAGCGTCACGACCGTCAAAGAATCGCCGGGTTCAGCAAACCTCGTGTTCCAGATGCAAGACATCACGGACCGCAAGGTAGCTGAAGAAAAGCTGGTCCATGATGCCTTCCATGACGCACTTACCGGTCTACCGAATCGCGTTCGCTTCATGGACCACCTCAAGCAATCGGTACAAAGAGGAAAACGCAAAACCCACTTCCCGTTTGCGGTTCTCTTCCTGGATTTTGATCGATTCAAATTGATCAATGACAGTCTCGGCCATATGGTCGGAGACCAATTGCTTATTGCCATTGCCGATAGTCTCAAATCGAGTGTTCGGCCCGGTGACACCGTTGCGAGATTAGGCGGAGACGAATTCACGATCCTGCTTGAAGATCTTAAATGTCCCGAGGAAGCCTCGATCATCGCGAGACGCCTGCTGGCCAGCCTTTCGAAGCCATTCAATGTTTCTGATCATGAAGTATTCATCACCGCCAGTATCGGAATAGCGTTGAGTACGGCTGGTTATGAGTATCCCGAAGATATCCTTCGCGACGCCGATACCGCGATGTATCGTGCAAAAACTTTAGGCAAGGCTCGTTTTGAAGTTTTCGATAAGACGATGCACGCCAATGCAATGCACTTGCTGCAAATGGAGACTGATCTCTGGCGCGCTGTAGAGCGAAAAGAACTGACGCTCGACTACCAACCCATCGTTTCACTACAGACCGGAAGAATTGCCGGATTCGAAGCATTGCTTCGTTGGCAACATCCGTCACGCGGAGTCGTCTCGCCTCTCGATTTCATTTCAGTTGCTGAAGAGACGGGATTGATCGTACCGATTGGGCAGTGGGTTCTGGACCAGGGGTGTCGGCAAATTCGAGATTGGCAGAAGCTGAATCCGCACGATCAACGTCTTTACGTTAGCGTTAACTTATCAGCAAAGCAGTTCATGCAACCCGACCTCATCGACCAGGTCAGCCTTGCACTCGATCGCGCCGGGCTCAACCCCAACAGTCTCAAGGTTGAGATCACGGAAAGCATGGTGATGCAGAACGTCGAATCGGCGACCAAGATGTTGGGGCAATTGCGTGCGCTGGGAGTTGAAATTAGCATTGATGACTTTGGTACCGGGTACTCATCGCTCAGCTATCTGCATCGTTTCCCGATTTCAACGTTGAAGGTTGACCGTTCTTTCGTCAGCTCAATGACTGATAACCAAGAGAACCTTGAGATCGTAAGGACAATCGTTGGCCTTGCCAGGAACCTCAAGATGGAAGTCGTAGCGGAAGGCGTGGAAACAGCGGACCAGGTCGCAAAATTGAGAGCGTTGGGCTGCGAGTACGGTCAGGGATACTACTTCTCCAAGGCATTGAATGCAGAAAAGGCAGTACGCTTGTTATCCGTCGATTCACCTGACATCATGCCCGCCTCGTCCGAGGGGTTCATGGAATACGAAAGCACCCTCATTGCGTAATCCCCTCCTCTTCTTCTAAATCCCAAACAACTCAATCCACACCTTGTTTCTGGATCCATTTCCGATGCCGATCCAGTGCCTCGACAACGCTTGGAGCGCAAGTTCGCGCCTGATTCGTCAGCTCAAATCAGTTTGACCTGTCGGCTTCTCAGAATGACCGAGGCATGCTGACTGATTGACTGAACTCAGGTTGGCCAATCCCAACAACTTAGGCAAATAAAGGACTTACAGACTAACCGTGCGATGGCATGACCATTGCCCAAAGGACCGTGCCTGAACTTTGTTTGGGCAGGTTTTTGACTCAAATGCGATACCCCCAAGGAACCGAAGAAATGAGACGAACTAAACGATTGAGAGCGCTTAGCGGGCTCACCTGCTTGACGCTTGTCCTCTCGCTTTGCAGCGGAATCTTGTTGATAGACAAGACACATGCGGCCCGGCGTGATCGGGATGAACAGCGAGAAGATCGCCGTGGCAGGCGACAGCAGCGCAAGCTTTCACAGGCCATTAGAGAGCGAGGCAATAAAGGCTCCAGCAATCAAACTGTGAAAGTGCTGATCCAGCTCAATGACAGAATGAGCTTCCAACTCGCCGCCCTTCTCAGGGGCAATGGAGTCAGGATCAAACGCCACTTCATCAACTTCAACACCCTTTCGGTTGATATCCCGGCCGGCGTGATCGAATCGTTAGAACAGTTTCCGGAAGTCGAATATGTATCTATCGACAACCCGATTCGCTCCTTTGGTGGGCACGTGGCCAAGACAACCGGTGCTGACAGTGTCCGCCCCATGGGGACCACTGGAGTCCTCGATGGAAAAGGCATTGGCATCGCAATCGTAGACTCGGGCATTTACCAATCTCACGTCTCATTCCGCGAAGTTGGAACAACCAGGTCAAGAATCGTGGCTAGCGTCGATTTCACCGGTGAAGGTCGTACCGATGATCCATACGGTCATGGTACGCACGTAGCCGCGGCGGCAGCAGGTAACGGGTTGGTGTCGAATGGTAAGTACATCGGCATCGCTCCAAACTCAAACATCGTAAACCTGCGCGTCCTCAACTCGCAGGGTGTGGGAACAGTCTCCGGTCTCCTCGCAGCGCTCGATTGGATCATGGACAACAAGGCGACTCACAACATTCGCGTTGTCAACATGAGCCTCGGCATGCCGGCAGTTGATTCCTACAAGAATGATCCGATCTGTATCGCGTCTCGCAAACTTGTTGATGCTGGCGTCGTGGTCGTTGCGGCAGCAGGCAACAATGGCAAGAAGAGCAACGGCCAGAAAGTCTATGGCCAACTTCACTCACCTGGTAATGAACCATCCGTGATCACTGTTGGTGCAGTTGACACGAAAGGCACTGACAGTCGAGCAGATGACGGCATCGCCAGCTATAGTTCGCGCGGTCCCTCACGAAGTTTTTGGACCGACGAAAACGGGGTCAAGCATTACGACAACCTCATCAAACCCGACATATCCGCCCCAGGAAATAAGCTGGTGTACGCCAAGTCGCCATCGAATCTCCTGGCCTTACAAACACCCTCTCTCGATGTCCCAGTTTCAATCTCACCATCGCGAGCTCACATGAAACTCAGTGGGACCTCGATGGCCTCACCGCTCGTTGCCGGTAGCGCTGCGCTGATGCTTCAAGCAAATCCGACTCTGACACCAAACCTGGTGAAAATGATTCAGATGTATACAGCGCAGCAACTGGCCAACTTCAACATGTTCGAACAAGGTGCAGGTCAGCTCAACCTCGACGGAGCGATTCGGCTTGCCAAGCTTGTTCGTACCAACCTGACGGCAAACACTGCCCTCGGGTCATCACTCCTCGTAAGCACGGCCCCGACCCGTCAGTCTACGGTGAGTGGATATACCTTCGTCTGGTCACAGGGCGTCATCATGGGTAGCACGTACGCAACTGGAGATGCTTTGATAAACGGTTTCCAGAAAGTCTATTCCAACGGCGTGCTACTCAGTGATGGCGTACTGCTGAGCGACGGAGTTCTTTTGTCGGATACAACCTTGCTGTCCAGCGGCGTCCTGCTTTCTGACAGCATACCGGTAAGTTCTGGAACTACGATGAACGCAGGAGGCTACTTCTGCGGGACGGGCGTACTACTTAGTGACGGAGTACTGCTTAGTGATGGTGTCTTACTCGGTGATGGCGTTCTCTTGAGTGATGGAGTTTTGCTCGGAGACGGCGTGCTCTTAGGCGACGCTATTCTGCAAGCTTACTCAGCCCTGCTCGGTGGCGATCCAAGCGCCATGATGGCGCTCGAAACGGACCTGGGACTTGACTACCTGGGCCTCTAAACAGTCATCAGCCAAAACGAGTTACTAACCTAGACGCAAGGACACAACCATGTATCAGCAAAACGCATTAGCACAAATCACCCCTGAGAACTGCTACTGGATGCCGGTATGGGAAAACGAGGTTGTTACGTTTGCCCTGTCAAATAAGGATGAAGCAGAAGTATTGGAATTCCTCGCCGAAAGACCGATTCACACTGTGGCAATGGCAGGCTTCATCCGAGACAACGGCCTGGTCAGTGAATTTCACCGGGGAACCTTTTATGGCTGTCGGGACGCCTCCGGAAAACTGGAAGGTGTCGCTTTAATTGGCCACTCGATACTGTTAGAAACGCGAACCAGCCGCGCACTCATGGCATTCGCGCAAGTCGCCAAGAACTGCACAACGACTCACCTAATAATGGGCGAGGAACACCGGATTGCAGAATTCTTGAATTACTACTCTGACGGCGGACAAGAACTCCGGCTCGCCTGCACCGAAGTTCTCTTTGAACTTACCTGGCCCATTCAGGTTCTCAAAGAAGTAACGAAGCTGAGGCTGGGCACAATCGACGACCTCGACTTGATCGTGCCAGTCCACGCGCAGATGTCGTTTGAAGAAAGTGGCGTGAATCCACTAGTGAAAGATCCGGATGGTTTCCGCAAACGCTGCGCGCGCCGCCTCGAACAGAACAGAACCTATGTCTGGGTTGAAGATGGCAAGTTGATCTTCAAAGCCGACATCATTTCTGAAACGCCAGATGCGGCATACCTCGAAGGCATCTGGGTAAATCCTGATTACAGCGGCCAGGGTTATGCATTGCGCTGTCTCTCACAGCTTTCGAAAACTTTGCTCCAGCGCAGTCGCTCAATCTGTCTTCTCACTAATGTAAAGAACAGTAGCGCTCAGAAGTTGTACAAGCGCGCTGGCTTCAAAGTTCGTGGGATCTATGACAGCATCTTTCTGAAGCCGTCACCCGCTCCTTGCCTTGAATCCTCATTGATTAACTAACAAGGCTCCTCACCTTCACATCACCCGCGTCGCCCTTCATACCTTTACGGTTTGAAGTGCCACGCGGGTGAAGCTTTTTTGGCGATGCTCTTTTAACCAACGGGTAGTTAGTTAATCTTGAACGTCAGCAACCCGAAAGGTTGAACTGCGAAGGCATGTGTTATTCTCACGTCCTGGAGGTAACGGACGTTGAGCGATATATCAGGAAAGGCAATCGTCCACTTCGCCGGCAAGAATCTCTTCATCGGAATCTCTCCCTCAGGACACGCAGTCACCTTCGACACCGATCGCGAGCGTAACTCCGCACCAAGCCCAGTCGAGATGCTTTTGATCGCGCTTGGTTCATGCACGGGTGTCGACGTGGTAGGTATTCTCGAAAAGAAACGGATCGAGGTCTCGGAGTACCGGATCGAACTCTCAGGCACGCGCCGTGAAGAACATCCCCGCGCCTTTACCCGAATAGAGGTGAAACATGTCATCAAAGGAAAGAATATTTCCGAAAAGGCAGTGGCACAGGCGGTCGAACTTTCCGATCAGAAGTACTGCAGCGTTGCCGCCACCTTCAGACCGACAGTCGAAATAGTATCGAGCTACGAAATCATTCAAGCGGAATAGGCATCTAAGCAATTATGAACCTGCGATCTAAAAAAGTGTGTTCGCTTCTGTTCCTGGGTGCGGCAATCATTCTCAATAGCATTTCAATTAGTGCTGTGCACGGCGCATTTCTGAGTGCGGAAGTTCAAGCTGCGAGGGATTCAGCTCTAGCCGCTGTGCGACGCGCGGATGTTGAGTCCAGAGATCCCGCAGGCAAGCTTCGACAACTGCCCGCGTCGGAACATCTGCGTCGCGCAAACATCTATCAGTCAAATCGTGCCTTCGACGAAGCACGTGATCATTGGCAAGCCCTGATCAATTACTACCCTGAACACCCTGCCGTTCCCGAGGCGTTGTTAGGAGTCGCACGGTCGTACTACCAGGCAAGACGTTACGCAGAAGCTTTCGACACGTTCGATTCAGTCGCTCGTCGATTCCCCGCGACGAAGGAAGGTCGCGAGGGTCTGAATTTCAGTGGTTCAGCGCTGTTACGTCTCGGCAGGCCAAACGATGCTGTCGCCAAGTACGTCGAATACACTCAACGCTTTCCGAATGGCGAACGCATCGATACTGCTTACTTGAATGTGATAGATACGCTCCGAGAAGCGGGCCGGCCGCAAGAAGCTCTTGCATGGGTAACACGGACCACCTCACGCTTTCCAGGTACAGCAATCGCGACCAATGCGCTCTTTGCCCGCCTGAGACTCCACGTTGCGGAAGGAAATTGGGATGAGGCTGTTGCGACTGCCGATGAGTTAAGAGGTGCTTCATTTTCGAAGAACGTGAATACATCGAGCACTGAGATTGCCTACTTGCGTGCTTATAGTTTGGAAAGAGATGGAAAAATCAACGAGGCAATCAACGCATACGCCGCAATTTCGGATGGTCCAGGCGCGTACTATGGATGGCTTGCTACAGAGCGGTTAAGCGCACTGAAGAATGAGCGGGCACGTGGATTAGCGACGCAACGCTCCGAACGAGTTACACAGCAACTAATCGCAAGTCAGTATCCGGCTCCTTACCGGACTGCGATCTTGAGAGCCGCTAAAGCTCGGAAGATCGATCCGCGGTTTGTACTGGCAATCATTAAGCAAGAAAGTGTGTTCAAACCTCTTGCGAAGTCTCCAGCAGGCGCGCGTGGACTGCTGCAACTTACGATCGATGCAGCACAACGATATGCGCCTGGTGCCGGGTTGAATAGTCTGCGGGAAAGCGAACTCTATCGACCTGAGACCTCGATCACCGTGGGTAGCGAATACCTCAAGCACCTCCAGTCACTCTTTCCCGGAATGCTTGAACCCGTCGCTGCGTCTTACAACGGGGGAGAAGACAACGTCGCTCGGTGGGTGAAGCGGGCGAAACAGAATGACCCGGGTGTCTTCACGTCAGAAGTTGGGTTCGATGAGACGAAGGGTTATGTGCAGAAGGTGATGTCAAACTACCGTGCCTACCGGCAGCTCTACGACGCAAACCTCAACCGCAGATAAGCAAACTGATGGCAGTACGCGTTCGGAGTTGAAGCTTTGGCTTGCGACGCGCGTTCAGAGTTTCAACGTTCGCTCACCGCGCGGTTGAATCCGAACAGCTCGCTTTTTGAGATTATGGCTCGGGACTAAACCGGCGATCTTCGAACCCTGATGATCCCTCGCGCCTTTGAATCGGATCGCGGCTCGGATAGTAACGTCGTGGAATAATACCGAGACGCACCAAGGCCGGATAGTACTCATAACGAATGGTGACTTCGGCTGCTGCTCGTGACTCGAGGTCCATACTCACCCAGCGAACGTCGTTGTGAACCGACCTTCCAATGCCTGTCGCGGCGTAATCGTCATCAGGAATAACTGTCATCGAGTCACGTTTCGTCTTCGCTCCACCTTGCGATTCATTACGAGCTGACGGAGCTGCTCCACTTCTATCGCGGGTTGAATCACCTTCATATTCGCGTCGAGGAGCGGGCGTGATAGTCACGGGTTTTGGCTGACGTTCACGGAAGAAAACAGCCGAGATAACTCCAAAGTTCGCTGTCTGACCGATCTTCGCACCATATGAATCTTTCTCGGTGGTGAAATAGAAGCGTCTGGCGCGATTGGAACTCATTTGCCAACCACCGACGCGAATCGTCTCGTATGGTCCAATGACCCATTTGCTTGCGTTCCAGGCAGTCGTGCGACGAGCGTCGATCGAGTTCATCCCATCAACCGACAAAGCCACTGCGA
>DATBMP010000049.1:0-10825 GCA_036554845.1 Pyrinomonadaceae bacterium | reverse complement strand
CTCCCCCCCCCCCCCCACTCCATATCACTCGAACCATTTTCACACGTCTTTGAAGCAGCCCGAGTGTTAACACTGGCACGCCTAGGAGTTAATACCCTATTTCTCGCCGTCCTCCTTCGGTAAGGTAGTGACAGTGATGATTGAAACAGGAGGGCTGAATCTATGATGAAATTAATGATCGGCTATGACGGATCAGCAGGTTCTGACGCTGCACTGGATGGTTTGCGACACGCAGGCTTGCCGCCCGATACACAAGCCTTAATCGTTTCGGTGGCCGATGTCATGATGGCACCCGAAAACTGGAACCCCGAGGTATTTGAACCGGCGATCAATTCCCCAAGAGTGACATCGAGATTACTGCTGGCGCAGAAACAATCCGAGCGCACTCTCTTACAGATAAAGGCCTTGGCAACGAGGGCTACTGAGCGCCTCCGCTCTTACTTCCCAAGTTGGGACGTAAAGGCAGAAGTGATCTCAGGCCAACCGTCTTTGGAATTGATAAGCAAAGCAGAAGAATGGAAACCTGATCTCGTTGTGGTGGGTTCTCATGGTCACTCAGCGGCGGGGCGATTAATAAATGGAAGCGTCACGAAGAAAATCGTCACGGATTCAAACCACTCTGTGCGTGTGACTCGCGGAGTCGTGAGCAAGGATGAAGACGACCGAATCAGAATTTTAATCGGGGTAGATGGATCTACCGAAGCTGAGCAAGCAGTTCGCGCGGTGGGACGTCGAGTGTGGCCCAGCGGAACCCAGGTGCAGATTGTTGCCGTTGACAATGGCACTTCACCTGCACGAGTCGCTCGTCTCCTCCCCACTGTGACTGCGATGATCAACAGTCATAACGCCGAATCGGCACACGGGGCGCTAAGAATGGTTGAATGGGCCGAGAACGAGCTGAGTATGATCGGATTGGATGTCTCGACCGTCATTGAAAAAGGCGATCCTCGTCGAGTGTTAATTCAACAAGCGCAGAAGTGGAATGCTGATTCAATTTTTGTTGGTGGGCGAAGGTTTACGGGCGCGATCGAAAGGTTCAGGCTTGGTAGCGTTGCGACTGCTTTGGTAACAAAGGCACCTTGCTCGGTTGAAGTGATCCGCTAGGGCGCGTTGCCCCGGCAAGAGGTTAAAGATGAAACTACTCATCGCGTCTGATTCTCCCATTTCAACAGAGGTGCTTGTCGCTTCGGTGTCCAGCCGTCCCTGGCCCAGCGGAACAACGGTAAAAGTTCTTTCCGTCGTGGCCGATGCGGACGTTTCGGCGGACATCTGGCGCCAGTTTGGATATGGGAAGAATGCAGTGGCGCGCGAAATGGAGAGACGGGGAGATCAATTAACTGCGCTCGCAGTCGAGCCCCTCGGAAAAATCGGAATACCAGCTGAGGTGGTAGTGTCGCGTGGTGATGCTCGTCATCTCGTACCGTTTTTTGCTCGAAAGTGGTCCACTGATTTAATTCTCGTCCGCGCCCATGTTCGCAAAGACTTTACGCACTGGATGCTTGGAAGCGTCGCGAGAGCGGTCGTGACGATCGCGCCTTGCAGTGTTGAGATCGTGAGAGACACTGCTGACGACGATTCGAAGAAACTCGAGAATGTGAGAAAGATATTGGTCGCGACTGATGGTTCTGAAATCTCACAGGTCGCGGCCCGCGCTGTCGCCGAACGACCCTGGCCCGAAGGAAGTGTGTTCAAAGTCGTGAGTGTAGAAGAGCCGTGGACCAGCAAACGTTCGCGAGCGGGAAGTAGTGAAGAGGCTCAAGTGTCAGTCACCAGCGCCGAACAGATCCTGGCTTCGGCAGGCTTCCAAACCACCGGTGAAGTACTTTCTGGTGACGTGAAGAAGACTGTCTTGGAAGAGGCACAGAAATGGGCTGCGGATCTGATTGTCGTCGGCTCACATGGGCGGAAGGGATTCAAGCGAATGCTGCTTGGGAGCGTTTCGGAAGCGGTTGCTATGAATGCGCATTGCTCGGTTCTGGTCGGGCGTGGCGCGCAGCGGTCTTCGAGAACAGCAAGCGCACGAACCGGAACGTAGAGTTTTTTAAGTAGGTGGATGAGTCAATCGGCAATGTCGACGGAGGCGAAGATGCGTATTGGAATCGCAGCGGACCATGCGGGATTCGCACTGAAGGATCAGCTTGCAAAGACGTTGCGGGAGGCCGGTTATGAACTCGTGGATTTCGGTGCGTTCAGCTTCGCTCCGAATGACGATTATCCAGATTACGTTGAGCCGCTGGCGCGCAGTGTATCAACAGGCGACGTGGAGCGCGGCATAGCGGTCTGTGGCAGTGGAGTTGGAGCCTCGGTGGTTGCCAACAAAGTGAAGGGCGTGAGAGCAGCACTGGTCCATGATATTTTTTCGGCTCATCAGGGAGTGGAAGACGACGACATGAACATCGTTTGCTTTGGAGCACGTGTCATCGGTTACGCACTTGCCTGGGATCTTACCCAGTCATTCTTAGCCGCCAAGTTCACGAACGCGGAGCGGCATCAACGCCGTTTGAAGAAAGTCGCAGCATTGGAAAAATTGTAGTTTTTTATTTGCACTGTGATGTGGTGTGAGTTTTGAGAACTTTAATCCGATGATTCCTGCTATCGGTCTGTCGGGGGCAAGATGAACAAAATCGTAAACCTGGAACGAATTTTATGCGCCGTGGCTGAGTCGTATGAGACAGATGGCGCCTTGCAGTACGCGATTGCTCTGGCACGGTCCTATTCGGCCAAGCTCTTCGTTCTGACCTGCGCAGAGCAGTCATATCCGAGACCAGATAATTTTCCCGCTATTCACTTGGCGATCAATAGAGCTATCGAACACTCGATTATTGACCTTCCGGGGGACGCCAATGCGTCTCCTCTCGATTGGGAACTGATCACTGAAGATAGTGTCGGCCCAGCGGATGCGATTACTCGAGAGGCTGAAACGCGAAACGTTGACCTAATAGTCATGGGCGCCCGGCGACGGCAACCAGCCACGTCGATACTAGGATCCACTGCGGAGATCGTCACTCGCACGGCACCCTGTCCAGTGCTTGTTACTCGAAGTCGCCCCAATCAGTCGTCCGCGATTCCAAACGTGCATATTAAGAAGGTGCTCGTGGCTTACGACTTCTCCAATGACTCGGCGTTGGCGCTTCGTTATGGGCTATCGATCGCGCAGGAGTATCAGTCGCAGTTGCACTTGCTTCACGTGATGGCTGATGGGAAGACAACCGAGGCCGAACTTTCATGGACCTCGCAAGCGCAGGAGGGTCCATACCATGAAGCAGCGCGACGGCTTCATGAGTCGGTGCCACCAGAGGCGCATCTCTGGTGCCAGGTTACACACTTGGTACGAGAAGGAAGACCGTACCGCGAGATCGTGTCTTATGCAGTTGAACAAGGCATCGATCTTATTTGTATTGGAGCGAGTGGTGAGGGCTTTCGCTTGGGTTCAGTCTTTGGCTCGAACGCAGATCGAGTTTTGAGACAGGCACCTTGTCCGGTTTTAGTGGTACGTCCATCAGCGGCGCAGCGCGTGCAGCCCAATCAAACAGCGTAAGGAAAGAGGTGAAGAAGTGGTTACAAGGTTTTATGAGCGGTTCAAGGCACGGAAGCGACGGCGGGCGCTTGCGACTATTCGGCGAGAGTTCGCAAGGGGCGGATACCCCCTGGACCAGTTTCGAGACGCACAAATCGAACGAGCGCTGATGCTTCCGACTGATGATCTTGCGACAGCGGCAATAAGCGCGAAATCAATTTATCGCACAGTCAAGCGGTTGCGTCGCGCGGCCCATGAAGAAGCGAAAGTCGGGAGATGAATAGAGCTTCAAGTTGTCGCTGGGCTGAAGCCCTGTGCGAATGAAAGTTCAGAAGTGAACCGCCGAGCGTTTGTGAGGCA
This sequence comes from Pyrinomonadaceae bacterium, assembly GCA_036554845.1. Classification (GTDB taxonomy): domain Bacteria; phylum Acidobacteriota; class Blastocatellia; order Pyrinomonadales; family Pyrinomonadaceae; genus PSRF01. Next base: position 6,948 of record DATBMP010000049.1, on the reverse strand, counting down.
AGCGCCCGGCTGAAGAAAGGTACCAGGATGTCAGACAAGATCCAGTGCAGCAGATGCGATTCGGAAGGACGACTCATGATCAAGTTCAGCAGTCCCAACAATGAGCCGTACTACCTTTGCAGCGTCTGCGTTCAACTGGAGGACCAGCGGAAATTGCGATTCAGCCCTTCATGGCAACGTATGCGACGCGGCCCGAGAAAAACAAACACTGTTGAGATGTGAGGAGTGAATGGTGCGTATCTCGCCAACCACATTCACTCGCTCTTAAGATCCTGGTTGGTCCAACGATAGTTTAGAACTCGTCGGGAATTTCAACCTCGACTAAGTTTCCCAGCAGCTTGAGCGATTCCTGCCAACCGAGATAACAAGCCTCAGCTGGTATTACATCGGGAACGCCTTCCTGCACGATATTCAATTCTGTTCCGACAGATACCTGCTTCAAGGTGATCGTTGTTTTCATTTCTCCGGGCAGATTCGGATCGTCAAATCTGTCGGAGTAACGGATGCGTTCGTGTGGCACCAGCTCTAGATATTCTCCTCCAAAGGAGTGGCTCTTTCCGGTCGTGAAATTCGTGAACGACATCTTATAAGTGCCTCCCACTTTGTTATCGAGATGATGAACCTGGCCCGTGAATCCGTTTGGTGGAAGCCATTTAACCATTGCGTTGGGATCAACGAAGGCCCGATAAACTCTCTCTGGCGTTGCGCGTAGTACTCGGTGCAGTCTGATAGTGCTTGTGTTGCTGCTTGTCATAATTCTCCTCGTATTAAGTTTTTCGGCTTGCTGCTGTCACCGTCTGAAGACTGTGTGAAACTCTGTAGGGGCGTCCCACCGTGTGCGCCCGGATCGACGCACCCTAATGAAATGAACCCTGATGCGACGCGGGCGGCCAAGGAGGGACGCGCTTAAGAGCTTCGCACAGTCTCCAAAGCGCGGCGTGAATCAACGTAGTCTGATCGAAATCAACTTACCCTCCGGCGATTGCGCCGATGACGTAAAACGGCTCCGCACCCGACGCGACCGCTTGCGGCAACGGTGTGTCCGGATCTTCATGCGTTACGTCTTCACCGCACGCAAAGAATCTCAGAAAAGGGCGGCGCTCTCCTGTGACGTGGTCACGAATCGTTCCGCGCAACATGGGATACTGTGTCTCCAGTGCTGTGAGGATTGAGCGTCGGGTCACTTCGCCCTCAACCTCAAGTTGCACATCTCCGGTAACGCCTGCGAGAGTTCGCAAATGTGGCGGAAGTACAACCAGAATCATGTCAGCGTCTGGACCTCCACTGAAAGCACGGGCGGAAGATCTCGAACTATCGGAGCCCACGTTTCTCCGGAATCGGGCGATGCATATACCTGTCCACCCGTTGTGCCAAAGTACACGCCACAGGAATCAAGCGAGTCTACGGCCATGGCATCTCGCAGCACGTTCACGTAGCAGTTACTTTGAGGCAAGCCTTTAGTGAGTGGCTCCCATTCGTTGCCTCCGGAGCGACTACGATAAACGCGAAGCTTGCCATCGGGCGGATAGTGCTCGCCATCACTTTTAATTGGCACGACGTAAATTGTCTCTGGTTGATGTGCATGAACGTCGATCACAAACCCGAAATCAGTCGGCAGGTTTCCACTGATCTCGTGCCAGGAATCACCTGCATCGTCGCTGCGCATGACGTCCCAATGTTTCTGCATGAACAGCACATTTGGATTCAAGGGACTCATCGCAACGTGATGAACGCAGTGGCCCACCTCAGCCGTCGGATCGGGAATGTATTGCGAGTGGAGTCCCTGATTGATCGGTTTCCAGGTCGCACCGGCGTCGTCACTGCGAAACGCACCAGCCGCAGAGATAGCAACAAAAATCCTTTTCCTGTTTTTCGGATCTAAAAGGATTGTGTGCAGGCACATTCCGCCAGCGCCTGGCTGCCAAAGAGATCCCGTGCCGTGGCCACGCATTCCGGGCAGTTCCTCCCAGGTCTGACCGCCATTAGCTGACCGGAATAGAGCGGCATCTTCAACGCCGGCATAGACTGTGTTTGGATCATCAAGTGATGGTTCAAGATGCCAGACTCGTTTGAACTCCCATGGACGCGGAGTGCCGTCGTACCACTGATGCGTCATTAGCGGTTTGCCTGTTTCATCCGAAGTGTCGTAAACGAACTTATTGCTTTCGCCTTTGGGCATGCCATCGGGCGTTGTAGTCGGCTCGCCCGCCGGTGTCCCAGGTTGGAACCACGTCTTGCCGCCGTCGTCTGAGCGTTGAATGACCTGTCCGAACCACCCGCTGGTTTGCGAAGCGTAAATGCGATTCGGATCCGCGATCGAACCTTTCATGTGATAGATCTCCCACCCGGCGAAATGAGGACCACCCACGTCCCATTTTTCACGTTTTCCATCTGACGTCAGAATGAACGCTCCCTTACGGGTGCCGACAAGTACTCGTACACTGCTCATAGTTCGCTCCTCTTTCCTGACATTGGATTACTGAGCCGACTTCCCTCTAGTGGTACGTCGAACGGAGACTGGCGAAAACGACATTGGGAAAGGAAAATTTTTCGGCGCCGCACCTAAACAACTCGGCTCCCAGTCCGCAGAAGACGTCCGCGCGGGAATGGGTCGTTCTGGCCCCAGGGCTGCGGTGAGTCGGCGCCCGCTCACGTCTGTCTAATTCCACTGCGGGTGCGTAACTTTTCGCAACGTGGGCCTATCTAACAGTGCTCGCGCAAGATTTACGTGACCTCAGTTACTCATTCTAATATTAAGGCCCACATTAAATCCCCTCAACGTTTCCCCTCTTAAGACGCGATCTGGTTTTGGAGCAACTCTTGCTTGGAGTTTCCATGATCGCCAATCGACAGCCGTATGACTAAGCAAAAATACCCTACGATGATTCCGGATATTGAGTTCTGGATGGGGATGATCCCCTGCCAGGCAGCATGTCCGGTCAAAACGGACGCCGGACGGTATGTTCAGCTTATCGCCGAAGGTCAGTTCCAGGAGTCCTATCTCGTAGCCCGCTCTCCAAATCCCTTCGCTTCAGTTTGTGGGCGGGTCTGTGCGGCGCCGTGCGAAGACGCTTGTCGTCGCGGAAAAATTGACGCGCCGATAACCATTCGTGCCTTGAAACGGTTTGTCACTGAAAAGTATGGCGTTGAATCGATGGTGCCCGACACTCAGGATGAACTGCGAGCGGGGTTTCAGGATGCAGGCAACAAACGGCGCGGGCATCTTCCAGTGCTTCAAGAGAGTCGAGCCAAGGTTGCGCGCGGACAGAAAGTAGCGGTCATCGGCGCCGGTCCCGCGGGCATTGCCGCGGCCCACGATCTCGCACTGATGGGGTATCAGGTAACTGTCTTTGAAGCAACGGCTCAAGCAGGCGGAATGATGTTTCATGGTATTCCTGAGTTTCGCCTTTCTCGCTCGATCATCGAGAAAGAGATTCAAAAGGTCGTTCAGCTTGGCGTTGAGATCAAGTTCAATACGCCGCTAAACGAAAATTTCGGACTCAGGGAACTGAGGTCGGAAGGCTACGAATCGGTCTTTCTCAGCGTCGGTGTGCAAAAGGGCCGGGACATGAACATCGAAGGCTCGAACCTCGATGGCGTAATCAAGGCGATCGATTACCTGCTTAACATCAACAATGGTTACCGGGTGGATCTGGGCCGCAAGGTGTTGGTAATTGGTGGCGGGTTTGTGGCATTCGATGCGGCACGCATGGCATTGCGAGCCGGGATCGAAGAAGCAGATCCGGATAATTCAACGCCTGAAAGCAGCGAAGGATTACATGCAGCAATTGACGCTGCACGTGCCGCAATTCGAGCCGGAGCTGTCGAAGTTCACATCGCAAGCCTTGAGTCGTTTGCAGAGATGCCAGTGATGCGCACGATGCAGGGTCGCGAGGAGTTTGAAGAATCGAAACGTGAAGGCGTGAATTTCATTCCTCAACGCGGAGCGCGGCGATTCATCGGCGAGAATGGGCGGTTGAGGGCCGTCGAGTTCATCGGAGTCAAGCGAACTTACGACGAGAATGGGCGGTTCAATCCCGTATATGATCCCGACTTTAGCGAAACGTTCGAAGCTGACTCGGTGATCCTGGCCATCGGACAACAGGCGGATCTCTCGTTCCTGACTTCTGAAGACCGCGTCGAACTGACCCCGCAAGGAACGATCAAGGTTGATCCAACAACGCTCGCCACTTCGGCCGCCGGTTTGTTCGCCGGCGGCGATGTTGCTTTTGGACCGCGTAATTTGATTGAAGCGGTAGCTAACGGCAAACGTGCGGCGCTATCGATCGATGACTATCTGCGTGGCGTAAAGACCGACCTGGTGGTTAACCTGCGCATCGAGGAATTGCCGACCCGTTCGTACCGCCGCCCCGAAGACTACGAAAAATGCCAACGCGAAGCGCCGCCAACTATCTCAATTGATCGTCGGACTGGCATTTCTGAAGTTGAGACTGGCTACACCGAAGAGCAAGCTCGCGAGCAAGCCGAACGCTGCCTCTACTGCCACATTCAGACTATTTACGATGCCGAGAGATGCGTGCTTTGTAATCGCTGCGTGGATATTTGTCCCGAATACTGTTTGAAGCTGGTCCCCTTAGAAGAGCTGGGGCTGCAGCCAGAAGTCAAAGAGAGAATTGTTGAGAACCAAGGCATCTCGTTGAGTGGTCCACTCTCGGCCATGTTAAAGGACGACGAAAAGTGTATTCGTTGCGGCTTGTGCGCCATTCGCTGTCCAACGGATGCGATGACCATGGAGGTCTTCTACTATGAAGAGCGGGAAACCCGGACCTGAGCATTCGATTCATCGGCCTGCTGCACCCGAATCGCCCGATGAAGTTACTAAGTCAGGCGGCATCAATCTCAGCCGCCGCAAATTGATTTCCAGAATTGGACTGGGAGCTACGCTCCTGGCAATTGGTGGCCAGGCCTACGCTTTTGTTCGCTCACTGGTGCCGAATGTTCTTTACGAAGATCCACAACGATTCAAAGTCGGTACTCTCGATCAGTTTGCCGAAGGACCAAAATTCATCGAGGACAAACGAGTGTTCATCTTGCGAGAGAAGAATACGTTTCATTGCATCTCTGCATCCTGCACTCATCTGGGCTGTACCGTGAAAATGCAGCGCTTGAACCAACCGAAGAAAGTGAATGCAGGTGGGCGCGAAATTGAGGAGCAATTGGAATTTGCCTGCCCGTGCCACGGATCTAAATATTACGGAGACGGCACCAACTACTCCGGGCCAGCACCGCGGCCGCTAGATCACTACAAACTGGAGGTTGCGCCGGAAGACGGTCAACTTATCGTCGATACGTCTCAGACTGTCGCCCAGGATTTCAGATTGACCGTTTAATGAGAAGCAATTGAGAACGCCAATTGGAGAAGGAACCAACTCATGGTTACGAAACGTTCGGCATGGGCCAGACTGACAGATGGGCGCGCAGCCTGGGAAAAGATCAAATGGAGTTGGCTGCCTGACACTAACCGCGAGGCAGGAGATTCGGTTGTAAAGAACTTTCTGCTGCACTGGTTTCCCGCGAAGGTGACCAGGCAGAGCTTGTCGTGGAACTACTCCTTCTGGCTCGGCACCATTTCAGCTGTGCTTTTTCTGATTTTGGTTCTCACCGGTATCCCGCTGATGTTTCTTTATGTGCCTTCGGTCGAGCGCGCCTACCTCTCAGTAAAAGACATTGAATTTACAGTCTCTTATGGCTGGTTCCTGCGGGGATTACACCGCATCTCTGCCCACCTCATGGTTGCCGTTGTCTTTCTGCATATGGTCAGAGTTTTCTTGACGGGAGCCTTCAAGAACGGCACCGCTGCAAATCAGAATCGCCCGCTCAATTGGATCATAGGCATAGTGCTTCTCCTTCTGACACTTTTGCTCTCGTTCACCGGCTATCTGTTGCCGTGGGATCAACTGGCCTACTGGGCCATCACGGTCGGAACGAATATCGCTTCCGCTGCTCCAGGGGTCGGCGAGGCCATGCGCTTCTTCCTCCTGGGCGGTACGACTATTGAACAGAACACGTTAATACGATTCTACGTTCTGCATTGCTTCTTTCTTCCGCTGCTGGTCACGTTGCTGTTCAGCTATCACATGTGGCGCGTCAGAAAAGATGGTGGGCTCGCGTGCGTGGATCAACTCTCACTCGAACAGAAGAAACAAGGGGTTGAACCAATTAAAAGCAAGACCTATTCGCTTTTGGGAATCACGAGCGGCACAACCGTCCATGTGGAAACATCGCTCGTTGACGATGAGAAGTACACCGTGATGTCTTCGCCCAATCTGACGCGGCGACTAGTGGTTGTAACGCTGGGGACCCTGGTGGTTGCTTCAATTCTGACAGTTCTTTTCCGGGCGCCGCTTGAAGCCGCTGCCAATCCGGCCGTTACCCCAAATCCAGCGAAAGCACCCTGGTACTTTCTTTGGCTACAGGAACTGGTCACTACCACAACATTCACGGTCGGGGGTTTTACGGTCAACGGTGCACTTATTGGCGGAATTATCCTCCCCGGCGTTCTGGTGCTCGCAGCAATCATTTGGCCTTACCTTGACCGGTCACCTTTGAGTTCGATCGGCGTTTGGTGGGCCAAAGACCGTCGCCGCCAGAACATAGTATTTCTCGTCATTGTCGCAGCTATTTTGCTCCTGACCATCATCGGCACCTTCCTGCGCGGGCCTTATTGGAATTGGTATTGGCCCTGGCAGTCGTGGCCCGATATGCCGCGTAAATTTTAAAAGGAGGCCAGTCGGCGGTGTTTAAAAAAGATTCACTACTGCTCTACTCCTTCGGTGGGCTGGCTTTTCTTATCACCGGCGTGATCTTTTGGAACTACTTTACGCCTGAGTGGAAGAGCTATCAGCAAGAATTCCAGGAGTTGGTGACCGAGAAATTCGGCGCGGAGAAAGCCGACGCCATTCCCGAAGGCTTGCAGCAAATTTGGGT
>DATBMP010000041.1:0-4536 GCA_036554845.1 Pyrinomonadaceae bacterium | reverse complement strand
ATGAAGGGAGTAGACGCGGTGAAAGAGCGACGCGGCGACACAGAGACAGGAAACGCACAGCCGGTGTGTTAATCGCTCTTCAGTGTCCCCACGTCTCCCTTCTCCGCGTCTGTTCTTATCTTTCCGCCTTCTGTTTTTGCTGAGGGCTTGATCTCCTGAGCAGCTTGATCTCCAGCGCTTGATCTTTTGTATCCGCAAATCATTCCTTCGTGGCGGCGTAGCCAAGTGGTAAGGCAGAGGTCTGCAAAACCTTTATTCATCGGTTCGATTCCGATCGCCGCCTCCAACTTTACCTCGCTTATTTAAGATTCAGATCTGTATAGCTGCCGACCAATCGCTCCGGTTAGTCTTATGAAACTGATCGGCTAACTGTTACATAATTGAGTGTCTTCTCGTCGTGAAAACAGTCCCTTCATGAAACATCTAATTGTGTTGATTTTAGTGTTGTCTCTTTCTGCTAGTGCGGTGTCGGCACAGAAGCAGCAATCAATCAGTCCGAAGAGCGTTTATGATCAAGACGGAATTACCGTGCTATCGCCCAACCAGCCAGGTTGGGTATTGGTGCAAGCCAGTAAATCGGAAACGGTCTTTGAAAAACGAGCTACGGATGAAGTGTTAAGTGCCCACGTAAAAACCCTCACACACAAAATCTTTGATAATCGCAAAGAGCTGCTAGCCAGTCTGGAAACCTTGAAGAAAGAGGAATTGAGTCGACATAAGATGGTTAGTGTTCATTTCAATAACGTCAGGTTCAAAGGTTCAGAGTGCTTGCAGTATGACGGCATATTCAGAGTCGACGCAGGTTCTACTCCTGATTTTGGCTACTTCAATGTCACAGGTTATCTTTGCGCTCATCCAAAAACGAATGGTCTAGTCGTACAAATGGAATTTTCTAGTGAATCGAATGCAAGAGGATTCTCAGAAAACTTGATTTCTGTGAGCGAAGAGTTTTTTGAGAAGGTCGCATTGTCTAGAATCGGTAGTCAGTAAACAAGCACATTCAAGACTCACCAAGTTGATCTTAATGTGCCTCTGCCCGGTGTTGCTAATCCCACCTACACTGTAAAATCCCTTTTCACGCAATTCTGAACGCTCAGTCAGTGCGGGTGTGTATGTCGGCAAACGGAGTCTTAGCGATCCTGGTGGGTGGTGGCCCGGCCCCGGGTATCAATGCAGTGATCTCGGCTGCCGTGATCGAGGCTGTTAATCAGGGCCTCAAAGTTATCGGAATCACGGATGGTTTTAAGTGGCTCATCCGTGGTGATACTTCAAGGGTCCGTCCCTTGGGCATTGAAGATGTCTCGCGCATCCATCTCGACGGCGGATCAATACTTGGAACCGCACGTGACAATCCGACGAATTCAGAGCATGCCATTCGAGCTGTGGTCGAGGCCTTCCGCACACTCAACGTTACAAAACTGGTAACGATTGGTGGTGACGACACGGCCCTGTCTTCCAGCTTCGTCGCTGAACGCTCCGGACATCAGATCAAGGTGGTCCACGTTCCCAAAACAATCGACAACGACCTCCCTCTGCCCAGTCACATTCCCACCTTTGGTTACCAAACCGCGCGCCACTACGGTGTCGAATTAATCCAGAACCTGATGGAGGACGCGCGGTCTGCGAAACGCTGGTACGCCGTCGTCGCCATGGGAAGAAAAGCCGGCCATCTCGCGCTCGGGATTGGAAAAGCTGCGGGCGCAACTTTGACTGTGATCGGTGAGGAGTTCCGCCGCGAAACAATCGCGTTTTCAGACATCTGCGACATTGTTGAAGCGGCGATCATCAAGCGACGGGCGATGGGCCGACATTTCGGCGTCGTTATCCTGGCAGAAGGTCTGATCGAAAAACTCGCAGCAGAAGAACTTCAGGAACTACAGGACGTGGAGCGAGATGATCATGGCAACATCCGCTTCGCTGAAGTTGATCTGGCCCGCAAGGTGAAAGTCGAAGTGCAGGGACGCCTGGCCGCGCGCGGTATCCGCGTGACTATCGTCAACAAGAATATTGGTTACGAATTGCGGTGCGCCGATCCGATCCCCTATGACGCTGCTTACTGTCGCGATCTGGGTTACAGCGCGATTCGATTTCTTTTACTGGGCGGAACGGAAGCGATGATCAGTGTTCAGGGCGGACGTATGGTGCCGATGCCCTTTAATGAGATACGCGAATCGGGCACAGGCAAAACGCGCGTGAGAATGGTCAACGTCGATAGTGAGGGCTACCGTGTTGCCAGGGAGTACATGATCCGGCTCGAGGCGCAGGACTTTGAAGATCCAACGTGGGTCGAGAAGATGGCAACTGCGGGAAACATGACCGTCGCCGAGTTCCGCGATCGATTCGGTTACTTCAGTGGAGAGGTGCCCTGAGTTCTCTTGCGAACCAGTTAGCCGCGGACGAGCGGACAGAACAACAACACAATCACTGGGGCGCGTCGGAAATACTTTTGAACAGCTTCCCGGCTAATTAGAGTGGTCGCGTCATCTGCCTCTCGGACTTCTGAAACGTAAAGGACCGCATTGTTGAAAGGACCAAAGAGAGTAGGAATTCTGGTTGGCGGTGGCCCAGCACCGGGCACCAACGGCGTGATCTCGGCAATCGCCATCGAGACCATCAAGTCTGGTCGCACGGCGATTGGTTTTCACGATGGTTTTGAATGGTTGGCCCAACGTTATACCGACGAACAGCACGCGCTGACGATAGAAGAGTGCGCACGCATTCATCTGCAAGGCGGTGTCATGCTCGGAACAGCGCGTACCGACGTCACGAAGGGAACGGAGTCTCTCGACAACACGATCGCTGCACTCAAGAAACTCGAGATTGAGGCCCTGGTGACTATCGGTGGTGACGATCTGGTGCGCAGTTCGGCTGCTGTAGAACGTGAAACAAATGGATCGATCAAAGTGGTCCAGGTACCTAAGAGTATTGATAACGATCTGATGCTTCCGGGATCAGTTCCCACGCTGGGTTACGAGACCGCGCGCCATGTCGGTGTCGAACTTGTCAGAAGATTGATGGAGGACGCGCGCACGACGGGACGCTGGTATCTGGCGGTGACCATGGGACGGCCCACCGGCAATTTAACTCTGGGAATAGGGAAAGCAGCGAGTGCGACATGTACGATCATCCCCGAAGAGTTTGACCAGAAGATCTCGCTTGACAACATCGCAGATGTCGTCGAAGGGACGATCATCAAACGCCGCGCTATGGGTCGAACGTACGGGGTGATTCTGCTTTCCGAAGCGTTAGTTGAACATTTTGATAAGAACGAAGTCGCGGAACTGCAAGACGTAGATCGCGATGCTCAAGGAAATATTCGTGTGGCCGAGATCGATCTGGGCCGCAAGGTAAAGAACGAGGTCCAGGTCCGATTCGAACGTCGAAACATCAAAGTGACGATCGTAGATAAGAGCATCGGTTACGAACTGCGTTGCGCTTCTCCAATTCCTTACGACGCCGAATATGCACGCGACCTCGGTTACGCTGCTTTTAACTATCTGCTGCGGGATGGATCGAATTCGATGATTACGATCCAGGGTGGCGACTTTCGACCGGTGCCGTTTAGCGAAGTATTGGATTCGCACACGGGTCGTGGTCGGCAACGCTTTGTTGATGTTGAGACTGAAAGTTACCGCGTCGCACGCGACTACATGGTTCGGATCGGCCCGCGGGATTTTACGGATGAGGCATCGATAACAAAGTTATGTGAGGCTGGCTGCCTTACCCGCTCTGAGTTCATGGCACGATTCGGAAAGTTTGCAGAGATGTGAGGTGGGATGAGCCTTGTGTTCCCGCCTTAAGAAAACACGAGCAGAGCCGACCTCAAGCTTGCACCGACGCCTCTGACTATTTAGTATCCGCCCGCTCGATGATCCTCTCGCCGGAGCGGAACCTCATGGACCTTCAAACGATCGCGATCACCATAGTCGGAAGTGCGGTTGTCAACACGATAGTTTCGGCCATCACCAATCACTTTCAAGGAGATGATGTTGCTAAGTCTGCCAAGGGCGGCGTTGCCGGGGGCTTGGCAGGTGGTGTAACTGCGGCATGTCTGAGCTATTTCCTGGGAGTTAACTTATGAGCACAACTGAAGGCAGTGTTCGACCATCACTAGTTGGTGAACCACACTCAACGCAAAGATACATTGTCTTTGGCGTCCTGGCGGGCGTGGCAGCAGCCGTGTCGTCGTTGATTAGTGGAGCATATTTACCGTACGTCGCGATTCCTGCGATTGCGATCTCGGGATACTTCGCAGGATTGAGGACTAATCGCGAAAGCTGAAGCATACAACCTCCTACAACTTCTAAAACACAATCGTCAATTGGTCGCTGAGCTCGCACTCCAGACTGTTTCATGGATGAAACACTCGTGATAGACTACGCCGCCATGGCGTCGTGCGTGGTTTGGTTTCTGGATACGGAAGGCATCAGACATTCTGTTGAAGTACAAGCGGAGAGTCTTTACGAGGCTGCTGTCCTTGCAATGAAGACTTTCCGCCAGCACGACTTCGTTCCTGCCGAAACAAGCAAACTGCAC
>DATBMP010000137.1:0-7141 GCA_036554845.1 Pyrinomonadaceae bacterium | reverse complement strand
ATACCACGGAGCCGAGAGGCCCAGCACCGGTCGAAGAAACCGATCGTGTGCGCGACGGCTTAGTTGGTCCGGTAAGACGGGTCCGTACCGCCGTGTCGAAACTGTCATCCGAAAACGGCAAGACAGTGGAAGGCAAGCAGTCAGTAATCGAGATCGTTGCTTACGATGTTAAGGGAACGAAGATTGAAAACCAGTATTTCCCTATCGCAGGTTCGACCTTAACTGGAAAGGAAGTCTACAAGTACGACGAGAAGGGCAACATCAGTGAGATGACCCTTGTCAATGAAGATGGTTCGCTGTTGGGCAAGGAACTCTACAAGTACGAGTTCGACTTCGCCGGTAATTGGAACAAGATGACAACGTCGGTTGCCTTGATCGATTCGGGTAGAGTGATCTTTGAACCAACGGAAGTCACATATCGTTCGATCATGTACTACCTCGATGAGAACATGGCGAAGATGATGAATGGACCAGCAACTGCTCCAACTCAAGCTGCGCCACAACCGGTTGCTACAAAGTCAACCACTCCTGCCAACACGGGCAAGTCGCAGCCGAACACGCAGAAATCATCTCCGGACCTGCCGATATCTGAAGTGGATCTTGATCGAGTAACTCTCTCGAATTCAACCGAAGCGAAAACTGTGTCACCGGCGCCTGAGAACAAGACGCCCCAGGTAGTAATTGAAGCTGAGCCACCACCGACACCGCGAACAATCCTAAAACCGATCTCCGGCGGAGTACTGAATGGTTCCGCGCTCACACTTCCACCACCTCAATATCCGGATGCAGCGAAACGCATGCGCGTCGCTGGCACCGTTGTAGTTGAAGTTGTAATTGACGAAACCGGAAAAGTGATTTCCGCAAAGGCCTCATCAGGTCCTGCGACTTTGCGCGAGGCGGCGGTCCAGGCTGCGCTGCGAGCCCGCTTCTCGCCAACGAAGTTGTCGGGTCAGCCCGTTAAGGTTACGGGTGTTATCAACTACAAATTCTCTCTTGCGTAGTTTGTTGTATCGACTGATTCCCCAAGTTCTCTCTTCCCAAGGAGCTAATTCACAATGGCATTGACCGGACACCTCAGCGATCTGTCGTTATCAGAGCTGATCGAATTCTTTTGCAATCAACGCAAGACGGGACAACTCAAAGTCCTCTATCCGCAGGGCCCAGGGTACTTTTATCTACAAACGGGTTCTGTGATCGATGCGAGGATCGGTGTGTTGCGGGGAATCGATGCGGTTTACTACGCTCTCACATTACCTAACGCGAAGTTCGAGTTCAGCGGTTCAGAGGAGGCGACTGAACGAACGATCAATCAACCGTGGACGCAGGTAGTGCTCGAGGGACTGCGCAGGTTGGATGAAGGAATCGAACCACCCGAAGCGTTCACAGATACGTACTCACCGGATGAGCCAGAGGTCCGGACCGTTCACACGATCTCAGAACCTGATGCAGGTCCCGCATTCCTCTCGTTTCTTCAACCTGAAGCAATTGCCAGACGAAAGTTTTTAGTTGTTGGCGCAGTCACGTTTGCAGTGCTGGCGAGTGTCGCGGTAATTGGCGTTCCGGCTGGCTGGTACGGCAGCAGAGCAAAAGTTGCCGCCGCCGTAACTGAAGCTGAGCCGAAAGTGGCTGAGGCGCAACCAACACCCGCGCCGTCAGAAGTCACCCCAACTCCCGAGGTCGCTGAACCAACTCCGGTCGAGGAAGATGCGAGCGCCGTTGCCGAAAGACGCCAACGCGAACGCGATCGAAACAAAGCTCGCGACGCAAGAGAGAGCGCAGTGAATACTGCAGTAAAGAGCCCGGTCGCTTCTGTCGCACCTTCGGTTGGTGAAGGAAAGAGTGGACCAAAAAAGGTTACTGTGACTGTTACCTATGACGAGTCGGGAAGAGTGACTCAGGCGTCTGGTGGAGATGCTACTGCTGTACGGATTGCTCGTCAGAAGCGCTTTCCCGCGGGTAAGGCCGGCTCAGCAGTCGTAACGATTCCGATTAATTAGGGTCGCACTCAGAAACACTGCCGAGTATTGATACAACGTTTCTCCTACCTTACTTCCCGTCTATTCCAACCATTCCCAACGCGACAAGAAGTGCTCGCCTAAGTCCCTGTTCACGACCGGTCGGGTCGTACCACTCAGCCAAAGTGTGTGAATTCCCGGAAGTGCCACCGGCCCCAAGAGTGATGGCTGGAATTCCGAGCGAGATTGGCAGATTGGAATCGGTCGAGGCCTGATCAAGAGTCGCTGCAAAACCCAGACTACGTGTTGCTTCTAACGCAAGTTGGACCAGCAGGTTATCAGTTGACGTCTGGCCGCTGGGTCGTTCGCCAATAAGTTTCAGGTTCAATTCGAGCGGATGGTTTCGCTTTCGTCTTGCGGCGTTTTCTTCATCGGTCGCTTCGCGCACGGCCCGTCGGAAGAATGCGTCGAGCCGGAGCAGTTCGTCTTCGTCAACCGACCGAAGATCGACGTCCATCATCGCGACCTCAGGTATAGCGTTTATGCTCGAACCACCTTCAATGCGCCCGACGTTGAACGTGGTCTTTGGCTCCAGAGGTAGAGGATAAGAGGCGAGCTTCGCAATCGCGCGTCCCAATGCATGAACCGGATTTGCTACGCCAAAGTCTCCCCACGAATGGCCGCCGCTCCCCGCAAGTTGTACCCGATAACGACGTGAACCGAGGGCGCGATTGGTGATTCGTTCCACGCCTGGTCCGTCGAAACTAACAAACGCCGTGATACGATCGCGCCATTCACTCTCGGTAAACAGATATCTAACACCGCGCAGATTTCCTTCGCCCTCTTCACCGACGGTGGCTACGAAGAGTATTGAACCAACTGTTTGCACTCTCGATTGCTGGAATGCGCGAACGAGTGCCAGCAGCGCCACGAGACCGCACGCATCATCCGAGATTCCCGGACCAAGCAACTTGTTGCCGGAGCGTTGTACTGAAAAATCGGTTTCCAATGGAAAGACGGTGTCCAGGTGAGCGCTGATCACCAGCAGCGGCGACTCGAGCTGTCCCACTTGAAGCGCGAGCACGTTTCCTTCTTTGTCGATGCGAGTATTAGCTAAACCAAGCTCTCGAAACCTGTTGCACAAGTACTTGGCTCGTTCGGCTTCACCAAACGGAGGTGCAGGAATAGACGCGATTCTTATCTGTTCTGCGGTGATCTCGGATGAGTCAGATTCTAAAGTGCGGAAGGCGGTTTGCACCTGCGGGGCTGCCAGCAATTCTTTAATGATGCGCGCGGCGGAGGGTACGACTACAGTTGCCATAAACGAATTCTAGAGTGAAAGCGTCGGGATGGGCGAATCTCAGACCAGTTCCATGATCTCTTCTTCTGCCAAAACTGCAGAAGACTGCTTGGCGCGATCATAAATACGATTCACACGCTCCTCACTGGCTTCCAGTCCACGCTTTTCCAACCAGTAAACGACATTTGATTTGCCACTCATTGGTCCAACTTCAATTACTTGTTCGAGACCGAACTGCCCAGCGGGAACGCCGGAGTAGATGATGTCGGCAAGGCCTTCGTCGCCTTTTTTGTAACTCTTGATAACAGCAGCGGCATGTACACCGGTTGCCGTGCGAAAAGCGTCCTTACCAAAAACTGGATAGTTCAATGGTATGGACCAGCCACACGCATCGGCCGCAACTTCGCAGTACTGGCGCAGACTGGAAAGATCATTGTCGATCCATCCCATCAGTTTCAGATTTACCAGTAACTGGTCCATCGGAGTGTTTCCGACCCGTTCTCCGATGCCGAGCGCGGATCCATGAACTTGATCGGCGCCTGCTTCGATGGCAGCGATCGAGTTGATTACACCGAGACCGCGATCCTGATGTCCGTGCCAGTCAAGTCTCACTCCTCCACCTTGTTCCTCAATTATCTTCTTCACAAATCTGACGACTGCCCGCGTACCATCCGGGGTAGCATGACCAACCGTGTCACAAACACAAACAGCTTTAGCGCCGCATCGAATCGCAGTTGTATACAGCGCAGTGATCACTTCGGGCGTGGCTCGCGTTGTGTCTTCGGTTACATACATGACCGGGGCACCCTCGCTTACGGCAAACGTTACGGCCTCTTCAGTCATGCGAAGGAGTTTGTCCAGGGTCCAGTCTTCGGCGAAAAACCGCACTTGCGACGACCCGATAAAGGTGCAGGCTTCGATCGGAATTCCCACGCGTTGCGAGATCTCGATAATCGGAAGAATGTCGTTGCGATGAGTTCGAGCGGCGCAGTTTGGCTTGATCTGAAGTTTCTTATCGGCAATCTCCCGTGCCAATCTTTCGACGCCTGCTGCATGTGTACCGCCGGCCCCGGGAAGACCGATATCGGCGGTGTCGATGCGGAGAGAGTTCATAAGATGGAGCAACTCGATCTTTTTCTCGACCGGCGGCTCACACACGGATGGAGATTGCAGCCCGTCACGTAGGGTCTCATCATCAAACCGAATTTTGCGGTCGGGTTGAACCGCAGTAGGGGAAACACTGTTCCAGTCGTAAACGAGCTCTTCGATTGCCAAGCGAACTACCTCCGAACAATATTTCTAATCACATTGATTTAGATTTTGATTACAGCAACGGCAGTATTGAAAGTCAAATCATTGTCGATTGTAGATTTCGGATTGCGGATTTGGAAATTGGAGATCTGGAATGAGCAGGTGCATTGATCAATGCATCGGTCAACACAAACTTGTCGCGGTTGCAGCGGCTTGCCGCATCCCTTAAGGTAAGCCTACGGCTTACCGTCACGTCGCTTAAAATGGAGGGCTATGCCTACGACGCCAAAGCAGGCACAGCCTCCTGACCATAATCCACTCGACGGTAAGCCATAGGCTTACCGCAATGGATGCGGCAAGCCGCGGCAATTCCGAATTCCAAATTCCGAATTCCAAAATACCAGCTCCAAATCCGAACTCCCGAAATCCGCAGTCTGCAATCCGCAATCCGCAATCCGCAATCGTCAATCGACAATGACCCGAGTCATTTGATAGCCTCACCCTCTATTCCGGAGAAGCACTTCTTCGCACCAGATCTTGAACCAGTCAAAAGCCCAGACAGCACCAAAAACAATTGCCCTCGGCTCCGATCGCGTGGCCAAAATCATGGCCGTTCGTGCTACCGTCGCGCGCATCTCCGAAATCGACCATTCGTGGTCGAAAGCCAACATCGTTGCGCGTGCTGTGACAACGAACATTCCAGCCATGCCCTTGACCGACTGGCAACTGATGGAAGGCGCTCGTGAAAGAGCATTAGCTGTTCGCGACTTGCTACGCCAACAACGTTTAGAAGCCGAAATTTATCTGGGTCTGGAAGGCGGTTTTCATTCGATCTCAATCGAAGGCGAGTGGCACACGTTTCTCCGAGGTTGGGCCTACGCGACTGACGGCAAGAAAGGATCGTTCGGCGCTGCACCTTCGATCGAGGTTCCGGAATCACTCGCAAAGAAAGTCGTCGAAGGACGTCGAGAACTGGGACTCGTAATCGACGAAGTTACAGGCAAGCACGACGTTCGCAGCCGCCAGGGTGCCTGGGGAGTGTTGTCGCGAGATCTGGTCACCAGATCCACCAGTTTTGAGTTGGCATTAATTGCTGCGTTGGCGCCGTTCTACAATCCAAAGCTATATTCTGAGTAGCAGGAAAAAGAGATCGTAAAAGTCTAGAGAAGCATTGAAGATCCCCGATGACTGAAGAACCAGTACCACATCTACATAAGACAACAGGCTGGATAGAAGTAATTGCCGGCTCGATGTTTTCCGGCAAATCGGAAGAACTAATCCGGCGTTTGCGTCGTGCGAAGATCGCCAGACAAAAGGTCCAGGTATTTAAACCCGAGATCGATTCACGCTATTCGAACAATCACATCGTCTCGCATTCTGAGATGCGACACGAGTCATCAAACGTCAGTAGCGTTGCCGAGCTTCTTGCCAAGCTTGACCCAGACACTGAAGTGGTGGGAATTGATGAGGGTCAGTTTTTTGATAACGAGTTGGTGACGGCCGCAAATCAGCTTGCTAAGCGTGGAATCAGAGTCATCATTGCCGGATTGGACCAGGACTACACGGGTAAGCCATGGGAGCCGATGCCACAGTTGCTCGCGATCGCGGAGTACATAACCAAGACCCATGCGATCTGCATGAAGTGTGGTCAGCCAGCGAACTATTCACAGCGTACGTTTGAATCTGAGGAACGTGTAGCGGTGGGTGCAGGTGGGATGTACGAAGCTCGTTGCCGAAACTGTTTCGTGCCTCATGCGGATGCACCGACTGTGCATGAATAAGTTGTCAGATGGGGACTTTGGTTTTGGATCTGCGCCCTCTGCGTTAACTCATGTCTCGACTGGAGGACCTCGACACTAAACAAGTAAGCGCAGAGCTGGCATCGACGCAAAGCGCGCAAAGCCAAAAACCAAAGACCAAAGTCCGAAGTCCCAAGACCTGCGACAACCTAACGCGCAATACTCAACGAGTACGTCGCAACATCCTCATAACTACCATTCGCAATTCTTCCACTCAGCTGAATCCGATAATCACCTGTATTGAGTAGACGTGCCGGAACGTTTAAGTCGATTGAATCTCCGTCCGGATTCTTTGTTACGCCGAGACCATCCTCAGCCAAGACTTGTCTATTATCTTCCAACACGCGAACTCGAAACTGATCGTACTCCGCATTAGAGATCTGTAATCGGAGGTGCACCGTCCCGACATCACGCGCAACTGAGACCGGTTCTCGACCATTCACATCACGTGTAAGACCCGGCGCCAGCGCAACTGAAAGAACCCTTCCTTGCGATACCTCTCGCGCGTTTCGCAAAAACATCCAGCCGACACCAAACACAACCAGAACCAACGCAGCGATAAGCGAATACGACAAGACTGGACTGCCACCAAAGAATGAGAAAGACGAAGTCTTCTTGACTTGTGAGCGCGACGGTGAGGGCGCTAGAGCAGGTTCCAGGTTCTGTTCCGCATCCACATATCGTTTCAAGAGCCGAGCAAAACGAAGTTTCTCCTGACGCTCTTTAGGCACCAGAAAATGTGTTTCAAACTTCGCTTTTTCCTCCGCTGAAAGAGAATCATCCAGATACTGCTCAATTAGTTCATCTTCAACGACAGACAATTGCTCGTAAAAAGT
>DATBMP010000023.1:0-9348 GCA_036554845.1 Pyrinomonadaceae bacterium | reverse complement strand
CAAAGCCGTGCATACCAGGCGCAGAGATGGTGTGTTGACTACGGAGCAACCAACCAAGCCAGCGCGGCAACGTTCAACCCCACGCTGAGCCAATACCCGACCCGGAACGCGATCTTTTTTGTTTTGTGCCGAAACCGGTGTCGCGCAACGAGCGCGCCCGGCCACCCACCGATCAGTCCCAACGTGATGAGGGTCCACTCGTTGGTCCTCCTCGCGGCGACCTGTGCAGCCTCTTTGTCGTGCTTGTACGCGTAATACGCTGCCATGCTCGTAACGATGTAGACGCAGATCACTGGCCACCAGAGGCTTCCAACAATGGTCAGCAGCATAATGACTCCGAGAAATGTTGCTGCCACACAACCTGCGATGAGATCCGAGGTGCGCGCCTGCGTCCGTACCCCAGGCCGCTTTACGTGGCTCACAGCATAGACGGCCTGAATGGCGCAAAGACGACCGCGATCATCGGTGCCGAGCAAATACGAGATGAACTCCCCTTCGGTCGGGCGTCGACTTCCGATTGGGAAAGCCGAAACGTGAACGAACACGCGTCCGCCACCTTTAAGTGGCGAGACAAAACCGAATCCCCGAAGATCGTTCCATTCCGTGATTTTGCCTTTGACTCGCATGTCTGTTGAGCGGTCGAACTCTAGCCTGCAACTGCGGCGCGCGATCAGCTAGCGTTAGAGTTGACCTGGCGCGGCAACTACATTCAACCCTCGATTCAATCGATCAAGTTGAAAAACACGCGACTCACACTCTGAAGAATTCGAAGTTGCGAGTCATAGATATTATTCGCGACGAATAGTCGCCGCGTTAGGCGCTCCCAGGTCACTGTCATGAGATGACGCGAGTCATTTTCGCAACGGCACAAGGTCCTTCACGTTAATCAGAATCTTCGTGACGTGATGACCGGTTTGTTGGTGCAATAGAGAACCAACGACCCGAAAGCGCGCGCGTTGCCGTACGTAACGACGATATCTGGGATAAAAAGACTCGTCCATGAGAAGAAGCTGCAACTCACGCACGCCGGCAACGCGAGTGTTGTCGAAGGCGTCTCCCTCAACGCAAATGGGTTTATTAAGACGCAAGATCCAGTAACGCATCCGTTCGTCCCCCGCGCGAATGCTCTGGTAGTTTGGCGGCCCTGGAAAATCTTTTGAGTAAACTGTGCCTGTGAGCGAAACCACAGTCGGTTCAGACTTGAGACATTGAGAATAGGCCGCGCTCGGTGCGATGAAGATCAAAGCCAGGAGTAATAATGAACGCATTATTATGCCATCCAACGCTGCTACCACCGGCGGCGCCGTCCGGTGCAACAGCGTGTTAGGCTCGGCCGTTGATGAAATGGGCCTTGCACAAAAAGTCTTTTGGGTACGCCTCTGCCGCACCCTTGCGGTAAAGCCTACGGCCTACCGTTATTCCAAGCTAAATATCAGGCTATGCCTATACTGTTCCATCTTTGAGGCATAGCCTCGATCAAAATATCGGACGGTTCGGTAAGCCGCAGGCTTACCGCAAGGATGCGGCCGAGCCGGAACTCCAAAAAGGACTTCTTGTGCAAAGCGGATGAAACGAGTATTTCGTTTACAACGGGCACCTCCTAATAGTTGTTCATTAGTCAGAGGGCTTGGCCGCAATCGGCTTGAAGTCGAATTTGCCCTTGCCCTCTTGGTAGAACACGCAATCACTTTCGGCGCGGCACCCGCTCACGTGCACCCAATCGGCAGGCATCACCACGACCGACCCAGGCCCGAAGTCTCGGGCCGACGCCGTATCTGCTCCGGTGTACCAGACGCCGCTTATGATCACGTTCTTGAGCTCGCTGCTATGTGCGTGCAGCGGGTTTTCGGTGCCGGCTGGGACCCTGCGCATCTGCGTATAAGCCCCTGTTTTGGGGTCGCCCGAAAGGAGGGCGAACTTCATGCCCTTCCTTTCGGGAAGCTCGACCCAATTCATATCCTCGGGTGAGACCATCATCGGAGCCTTATCGTCCTGCTTGGGCGTCGCGGTCGGCGACGGTTGTGGTTTGGTTTGCTGCGTTTTAGGCTGCTCCTGTGGATTGGCGAGCGCCGCTGTCAAGAGACTCGCCGCCGCTAACATTACAAAAAGTCTGATCACTGTGTGGCCTCCTCATTGAATTTGGCAGATGCGGGAGTCTTATTAGGAATGGAGCAAGGCTTTGATACCCAACAGGTGATTACTAAGAGCTCCCACCCACCGGACACCTGTCGACGAAAAGCCCGCTGACTCCGCTCGCGTCCAACGATCTGTTCGACGGTCCCGGACATTAGAAATTTGGATTGTCATATGGGCGGTCCGTCCTGGGCTCTGAGCCGAAGCGCAAAACGTGGCCATCAGGATCTTCAACGTGCATTTCGTAAGCCCAGGGATAATTCTTAGGCGGTCTCAGAATCGTGGCTCCGCTCGCCGTGTATTCTTCGTAGAGCATCGCAACGTCCTCGACGCCAATCCATACCCATGTGCCTGGTCGCCCTTGGCCACCCTGGCACAGATAAATGCCAGCTGTGTCGCGATTGACGGAGGTGAAGGTCTCACTGCCCCAGTCCGCGTTTCTGAAGCCGAGCACATCAACATAATACTTAACGCTGACTGCCATATCACTGACGTTCAGGATTGGATCCGCATGTTCGAATTTTGTTTTCATAGCGTCTCTGAGTGTCATGATGGTTGAGCCGTTCCGTAGACGTCGCAAGGTTGAGTTGACCGGAACGGCTCTGCCGCACCCTTGCGGTAAGCCTGCGGCTTACCGACCTAAATATCAGGCTATGCCTAGACAGTTCCATCTTTGAGGCATAGCCTCGATCAAAATGTATGAAGGTTCGATAAGCCGGAGGCTTACCGCAAGGGTGCGGCCGAGCCGGAGCTCCAAAAAGGACTTTTTGTGCAAAGCGTCCAGTCGACCTCTTGACCATCAATTTGAATTTTGGCACCAAGAGTCCGCAATAAGCGCGCGACTCTGGGTGCATCCGGCCTTCTCGAAAATAGCATTATTGGTTCCGTTGCCATTGGTGCCACCTAAACGTCTGAGTTGCCACTGCGGCGCGATTCAAAGCGCGTCCGCCACACCAAGTTAGTTACGAAGCTCTGCCCGCCGAGCGCGTGCAACGATTCGGCTTTGCCCTGAAAGTCGTTTTCATTCACACCGGGCTTCAGCCCGGTGACTAAGGGCGGGACTCAAGAGACCAACCGTTTCAACGGTTTCTATCTTTCAATAATTCGAGACCTATTCACTACCAAGCTTTCAGCGCATCGAGAAACCGTTAAAACGGTTAGCCATCGTCGTCGTCATGATCACCGGGCTAAAGCCCGGGTTCAAAGAGAGTAGGTTTTAAGACTCTTGAGGCAAGGTTCAACGATTCGTTGGGCGGATTGGGACGAGAACTTCAGGCGCTCTTGTTCTTTTCATCCCAATTCATTGGCTCCCAGAGCTCTACCTTGTTCCCCTCCGGATCCATGATCCACGCGAACTTCCCGTTCTCATGCGATTCCGGGCCGCCTACGATTTCGACCCCGTCCGTGCGGAGCTGCGCGATCATCTCGTCAAGATTGTCGACCCTGTAATTGATCATAAAAGGCGAGTCACTGGGGCTGAACCACTTGCTCTCTTTTTCTGCGATGTGCCAGACGGTGAGGCCCTTGTCCTCAGCCTTGTCCTCCGGCCACCTCAGAATGGCACCGCCGAAGCCCTCTAATACCATCCCGAGGTGCTTCTGATACCAAGTTGCCAGCGCTGTGCTGTCATTTCTGCTCTTAAAGAAAACGCCACCAATCCCGGTGATTCTCGCCATCGTTGCCTCCGTTCTAAATAATTGCTAATGGCCCAGCTGACCAACGCCTGGCTTCAGCGGGCGCTGCATGCTGTTGTTGGTGGCATGTCGCTACTCGTCACGCTTACCACGCACTTCGTAACGCAGTTCAACCATACCGCTCTTGTAGGCTTTGACCTCGGCGAGATGGAGTGCAACGTCTTTGTCGAGTCTTTCGAAGAACGCGATTCCATCACCAATGAGGATCGGCAGGATCGAATACGACACCTCATCGGCTAACCCGAGACGAAGGCATTCGGCGGAGACGACACCGCCCCCAACAAACCAGATGCTACGGAATGTGGGACGGAGGCGCCCATTCACGAGCTGCGCAAGATCGCCCGAGTAGAACTCGACCGTTTGACGCGTCCGCGGTAGCTTGCGACTAGTCAGGACGAAAGTAGGTTTGTCGCCATACGACCACCCGAATCCTTGGGCTTCAAAGCGAAGCGCAGTCTCATAGGTTCGCGATCCCATGACGTAGCAGTCGATCGTCTTGAGAAACGCTTCGACCTCGCCCGGATCCATCGTTTCGCCGTCTACGAATTCGTCTTTAGTTTCAAGCCAGTCGACGCTCCCGTCTTTTCGAGCGATGTAGCCGTCGAGGCTTGCCGCCATGTGGATCGTCACGCGAGAATCGGCGCTGGCCATCATGTCGTCCTCAGAAAACGCGTCAATACAACCAACCCCTTGAGTTGAACGAATTCAATTAACCTTCGCTGGACCATCGAGTTCCAAAACACGACCCGCCGTCCGCTACAAAACTTTGTTAGATTTCCGCCGCGGAGGAACGAAGCTTCCTTCGAAGCCTAATCCAAACGAGGACGGCAGCAGCTAGCAGTAAAATGTAATAACCTGCCAATGCAGCATCCCTCAAAACCCTGAACATTACCCAATCAGCAAAGCCACCGGCATCGTCTCTTGCTTCCATAGCCGATAAAACTTCGCGATCAGCAGCAGTTGCCGTCACCTCGGACATACTCTCACCAGACCAGACATAGACAGAAGTACTATTCTTTGGCTCGCGCATTCCTCCCCAAAAGATTAGAAGGCGGGATTTACTATCATCGTTGCGAATAGCGGCGTGGCTTCGGAGAGTATTATCTGCATACCAGAAGGGCAGCCGCAGCAACTCTCTCCCTTGATCGGAAGCGATAAGCCACTGATCACCTGCGACGATAGAGTCTTTTCTCCACTCGATAATTAAGCGGCCAGCAATTCCGTCCCCATCGAAGTCTGCGGTACACGGGCCTTCGCGGCATTCGTGGCGACTCACCAACTCGTCATACTTCTTATCATTTGCGGAAGCCCACCGATAAACCAACCGTGGCGCTACTGCTAGCAGAACCAAAAGAAAACTGAGGCGTGCGTGTTTCATTAGTCAGGTGCACTACAGGAAGAAATCTAACGGCGGAGTTGACCGGGCGGCGCGAATTAAATCGACAATCGGCAGTTGGAAATCGGCAATGTCTTCACGCTGCCGCCGCTCGCGTACCCGATTTGTTATCCCGCGCCCGCAGAACAGAATTGTTGTAGCCGGTCGAAGCACACCGCATTCTCGGGTAGTTCCGATTTTCCAAGTTTCAAGCAACGAGAAAACGTATCGGCAAAATCGCGATCTGATTCTACGAGCTTCTCGACAAGAGAAAAATATTCGTCAAAGTGAAATTCAAGAAAGTGTTCTAAGAGAAGAGTGGCTATCGCGGTTCGAACATTTTCGTCATCGTAGCTGCCCTATTTAGAAATGAAATCGCACATTTCTTTTGGGTTGGTTTCAATGAACATTGAGACATCCTCTGGGTCTTTGATGCCAAACTGAAGTATCTGATCGGACATGTCGTGCCAGTGGGAAAGTTTTTAACTAGTCGATTGTGTGAAAACGTTCATCCTTCCAGATCGTGTCCAAAACACAAGCGATAGCCGTTGCAATCTTCTACATCGAAGTCGCGGCAACCGTAGGGTTGATCACAAATGTCGCGTGTGATCTTCACTCCTTTCGATTTGAACTCGGCATTTAGCGAGTCCGCGTTCTCGATCCAGATGTATGCGTCCCAAGCTTCACTCTCCGGATCGACGGTGCGATTAGGGCGCATGACGCCTGGGTTTTCAAGTTGGGCTAACATAATGACGATCCCATTTCGTTTAACCATGCAGAAGGACGGGGGTTCATTCCAGAAACGTTCGTAGTGGAAACCGAGTTTGTCCCGATAGTAATTTGCGGTGGTCACGACGTCATCGACAATGAAGTACGGAGCGATGCTCCAACGCGGCAGTCTATTGACTACATTGTCAGCCATCGGTTTGTCCACCTCCTGCGATCTTTGGTCTACGTTAGTTTGAGAGTTTGCGCTGCCGGGATTCTTGGCGTCGCCCGCCGCATAGCAATTCTGTTTATGCATTGCGATCAGTGATCGCAGGAATGTCAATCTCTTTGACACACGACACGTTAGACAGGCCCATCACACACCGAACGACCGCAGCCAGATCTTGAACCGGAATCCGTGTGCCACCGTACGCAGCGATTGCTTCGTCTGGTCCTCGCTCGTATGCAATCTCGGCCGCCACCTCGCCCGCGTTAATACAAGTCACCGCAATGCCGTTGCTGCGTAAATTCTCGCGTAACGCATGGCCAAGACCCCGGAGCCCAAACTTTGAGGCCGCATACGCCACCTCGGGCGATCCGCCGTTCTCAAGCCCGCTCGTCGAGCCAATCAGGATGATCTTTCCACCCACCGATTGTCGCAAATTGGGCAGCAGGGCCTGGACGCAGGTAATCGCCGACGTGAGGTTGACCGCGATGATCCGCTGCGTCTCGCTCTCGCTGACAGATTCGAAATCGTATTCGCGCGTGAAGGCGTACTGCTCCCAGATCCCGGCGTTGTAGATGAGCGCATCGAGACGCTGACCCGCCAAAGCATCCGCCACAGTGCGGTGCGCATCCGGGGACGCCAGGTCTGCTTCGACCCACTGCCGTCTGACGCCATCTGCTCGTTCCAGGTCTGGACGAGTTCTCGACACCAACCACACGGTATCCCCAGGTGTTGGAATGCCGACGCTGAATGCGGCGCCCAACCCGCGACTTGCACCGATGATGAGGATATTAGCCATGCGGCTGTGTTCCTTGTGCTGCAGCCTTTACCAGTATTCCGGACCATACTCAATGATCGATACGTTATTGCCATCGGGATCTCGAAACGAGATTACTTGTCCAAATCCATGGTCGTTAGGTCCGATCGCCTTGACGCCATTGGCGGAGAGGCGTTTGGCGACGGCCTTCAGGTTTGAAGTGCTGAAGGCGATAACCGGACTCTGGGAATTGCGACTTGCAACTCCCGGCCAATCGCTGTCTGAGTGGATGGCGAAGTGAACATCGCCCAGAGAGCAACCGTAGTGCAGAGTCATGCCGTCGTGCATCTCCTTTTCAAGAGGGAGGTCAAGGATTGCTTTGTAGAATTCGCGGAGTCTTTTCGCGTTTGGGCTAATGAGCAGGATGGCGGTGACATCATCGATCAGCATCCTTGCCTTCCGCTTGTGCGCCGTCGTCGCTTTTCTGCCAGTGTGCTTCTGAGCCACTGCTCCTTTCTTGGTTGCTGACGATGTCATTTAACAACTCCTTGTCATAGTTGGTCGGGTCATGCCCGCAGCGGCTGTTCAGCGTGCGAACGTTCTACTCGCTTATTTCTTGACTGCTTAGGGCCGAAGCTCTCGCCCTCAGCCATAATCAACTCGCCCTTCACTCCGTCAATCTCATACAAAGTTTACTTCTCCCGTGTAAAAGTTCAGCGTGATTCGCCCCCTCCCGCGCTTAGTGATGATGTATTCACCCTTCTTGAATTTAGAATCGTTGGCGCGTCAGGACTATCCAGCGTCTTGCGCCTGCAGTTTTGAAATTTTCACTGTCCTTCGAAAACGATTTTAAAACCAGAGCGAGTAGTGAACCGGAAACGAAGATCACTGCTTATCGAAGACCCACTTATTTTCATAATTGTGTTCTCCGCCGCAGAACCGCTCTTCTGCAGTAAAGACTCGGCCTTTGTCTGAGAGTTGGTACCGAACGATATTTCTTGCTTGTTCTCCCTGCCGATCCAATCTGGAGTCAAACACCAGCGTTTGTCTTTCCCAGTGCAGGCTGGCGGAAATCTCGAAACCCGCATGATTAGTTACCACAATCTTCCCATCCGTCGTTAGGTTGATAGAGAAAGTGTCGCTGCTTTCTCCAGAGATATGAGTTCTCTCCAAATGGAAGTGAGGCTCGTCGTGTTCGATCACGAAGATTGTGGACTCTGGAGATGGGATCTGCAGCGAACTCTTGCGGCGGTTGAATTTCCACGTTCCGCTGAAGTTAGGCTTTGACATAACGTCTCTCCAATGAGCAATGGCCAATCAAGCAATGCCTCTCAAGTCCCTTTGGCACCATCGGCACTTTCTACGCATGCGCAACTCGTGCGCCCGCTTGTTTAATTATCCGGTGTGGCAAAAATCGCGACCGCACGGGCGAGTCCGCTGCAAGCGCGTGTTATGCACCGTGCTTCAATCGTCATCACCCCACCTACGATAGGTCGACGAATGTTCATGAGGTTGCCGTGGTCGAAGGCTGATTATGTCGGCCTCATCAAACTCGTGCCTCTCTTCGGCCTCAATGTCTCTCCCCTTTGTCTTGCGCCACTTAAGAACGTACTGGTTGAGCGCGGTCAAAGGTACTAGCAGAATCGGCACGATAATGAACGAAGCAATTAGTGGTGAGACGTAACCTATGAATGGGAGGCGAATTCCCTGTGAGGCTGCGAGCCATCGAAGCAAGAAGACAATTGCCATCGCAAGAATGAAACAGATACTAAATAGCGTTTTCTTTCTCATCAGCACTTGTCAGTCGACAATTGATAGGGGAATAACACTGCGCTTGAGCGTCCGCCCCCGCAAAAATCTATAAACGACTGACCGGCGAGTTCGCTTCCAACTCGTGTTAGACGCATCTACTACAGCGCTCTTGGCAGAAATGCTTCACTTGCATTTGACGAGTTGCGGAACCTTCACCTCTTCCATTCGAACGGTCGGCGTTTTTGACGAATCGTGCAGATTCACCGATAGCACGTAACGTGGCGTGGATCCGGCAGCAACGGCACGGTGGAAAGTGCCCGCAGAAATGACAACAGTCTCGCCCTTACGCGCCCTGGACGCTTTTGTCGGCGTCTCGTAGCAAGCATCGCCTTCAATCACATACACAGCTTCGACACCGGAATGATAATGAGCCGCGGAGTACATACCCGGCTTGAAAAGAGCTGAGCGGACCTCCATTGAGTACTGTGGGGCGGGTGACAACGGTAGTGGTCCCACCTCTGTCACATGCTTGCCACCATGGTGATTAGACGTCTGCGATTCAATCGTGAAAAGCCATGATTGTCCGGCCGCCTCAAACGCAACAGCCGTTGGCCCACCCGCTGCGCGGGCAAGTTCTACGGAGTCAAAACTGTCAATATGCCAGAACAGTGGTCCCTGCAGCCCGCTTGGTAGCACCTTGTCC
>DATBMP010000014.1:0-5969 GCA_036554845.1 Pyrinomonadaceae bacterium | reverse complement strand
GCAGGCTTACCGCAAGGGTGTCGCACAGCCGTAAGCCAAGACTTTTGTGCAAAGCCGCGCCGATGGAGTGTCCCCTTCAAATTACGCACGACACGAAGATCATCGTCCTTCAACGACTTGCCGTAACTCCTATATAATCCTCGGACTTCAATTCAAAAGGAGCCCTTAATGACAGCCCTTAACCGAGAGCAACTGTTCTCCTATGCCCAAAACCAGCGCCACGAATACGAGGAACTCCTGCGCAGTTTCGTCGAAACTCCGACAGTTTCCGTGGATCCCGCGCACAAGGAAGACATTCGCAAAGGTGTCGATCTGACCGTCGAAACAATTCGTCGTTTTGGTGGCGAGCCGCAGGTTTACCAGGCGTCAAAAGGTAACCCGACTGTCCATGGCGTTTTCGATTCAGATAAAGCACTGCCGACCGTAACCGTATACAACCACATCGACGTACAACCGGCCTCCAAAGAGACCGAGCCGTGGGACACTGAACCGTTTGTGATGACCACGAAGGGCGATACCTATTTTGGTCGCGGCACTACCGACGACAAGGGTCCGGCCCTCGCAGCACTTTATGGAGCACGCGCGGCAAGGGAAGCGGGAGTGCCGATCAATATCCGGTTTCTTTGGGAGTTTGAGGAAGAGATAGGCTCACCTAACTTCGAGACGATCATCTCAAGTGCAGCACCGCAATTAAAAACCGACTCTGTGATTGTCTCTGACACTGTCTGGGTGTCTCGTAATCGCCCGGCAAACTCTGCGGGACTTCGCGGTCTTATGGGTTTCATCATGACACTGGAAACCGGCTCGACCGATACGCACTCTGGGGAAGTTGGAGGAGCCGCACGAAATCCCGTTGCGGAGCTGATGAAACTCGCTTGCGAACTTTACGATCCAACCACGGGTCGGGTGAAAGTTAAGGGTTTCTACGACGACGTCATCCCGCCTTCCAAAAAAGAGTTACAAGACTGGGCCAACTGCGGTTTTAGTACCAGGGCTTTTAAGAAAGCACACCATTTGAAGTCGCTACGAGTGGAAGATGATCTGGAAGTGATGAAACGAATTTGGGGGCAACCGACGCTCGAGATTCACGGCTTGGTTGGCGGCTATCAAGGACCAGGACTGAAGTCGATCGTACCGCCGAGAGGCGAATTGAAAGCTTCGTGCAGATTGGTTCCGGGACAGGACCCAAAAAAGATTGCGCAGTTGATCAAGAACGCGATCAAGGAAAAGAACCCTGATGTGAAGATTCACTTCGAGTCGATGGCGCCAGCGTTCAGAACGTCCGTCGAGGGTCCGTTGCCCGAGGCGTTGAAGCGAGCGGTGAAGTTTGCGTTCAAGCGAGATGCGGTGTTTGTACGTGATGGAGGAACAATTGGCGCGATGACGAGCATTCAGAAAGTGCTGAAGTGCCCGATTCTGTTTTTGGGTCTGTCTTTACCGGAACATGGATATCACGCACCGAACGAGAACTTTGATTGGCAGCAGGCGTCAGGAGGGATGGTGGCGTTTGCGAAGTATTTTGAGGAGATAGCCAATCTGGCGCGGCGTTAGCGTTTGTAGGTCAGTTCTGAATGTTCTCTGGCCTAGGGCCTCTTTCAATAAGAACAAAGTGGGGAAGGGGCCAGGCGGTCCAAAGAGGCATGACTCAAAAGAATTTTTTAGCGCGCCCCGCTCTATGTCCTGGGATTCAGAAACAGCGGGGCGCGCTACAGACCTCTTCAGCACCAAGCCTCTTTGGACCGCTTGCCCCTTCCTGACTTGTTCCATTCAAAAAAGCCTCAGCCACCGAGACGATCACAACCCCATCACCCAAAGACTAGAAGCCCAAAGACCTAAACTTCAAATCACACAAGCCAACCGCTCTTCATTCAACGGTACGAATCCCAAACGTTCGTAGAACTTCCGTGCTGCGGGGTTGTCGATATGAACCCCCACATCGATCCGCGTAACTGCCTCGCGCCGCAGTTGCTCTTTTAGCTGCTCCAACAAAGCAGTGCCCACTCCCTGACCACGTCGGTCTTCCTTAACCGAGACATCGTCCAACTTCGCCACTACTGCTCCCATCGACGTGGAGATGGCGTAGCAAACAACACAAATTCCCGCCGCACCATTTTCGTCGTAAGCCATCCACACAAAACCGAGTTCCGGTTGCTCGAGGAAAAGATCCAGCGCGGCAGTAATCCCCTGGCGACCACGGTCTCCATAGGCATTGCTGCTCGCGAGATAGTGTTCGTCCTCAGTAAGAAACGAGTTGAGCATGTGGTACGCATCGGGAACCAGCTCTACGGTCATTTTGCGACAGGTGATCATTAAGGTTGGGCTTTGGTCTTTGGTCTTTGGTCTTTGGTCTTTGGTCTTTGGTCCTTGGTCTTGGGTTTAGTGGTCAGTGGTCAATTGTCAATTGTCAGTTTAACTCTCAATTAACTTGCTGCCTACACCAAAGACCCAAGTCCAAAGACCCAAGTCCAAAGACCACAACCAAACAACTTACTACTGACCACTTGACCACTAACTCTGACCACGACCACCGCCACTGACTACCCTTTCCCAACCGTGTATAATCCCGCTTCCGCATTTCCACCATCCTTCAGAAAAGCAGGAACACACGTAATGACTAGAATAAGTCTCCTGACCATCTCTCTTATTCTCGGACTCTCGTCTTTGACTTTCGCACGCGAAGCAAAGCTGGTCCGCTATCCCCACTACCACAACGGCCGTATCGTCTTTTCCTATCTCGGAGACCTCTGGACCGCCGACGAGAATGGACAGAATATTCAACGGCTGACCGTCAATCGCGCCCGCGATGTTCATGGTCGATTCTCGCCTGATGGCAAGTGGATCGCCTTCTCGAGTGAGCGCAACGGCAATCTCGATATCTTTCTCATTCCTTCCGGGGGTGGAACGGCTAAACAATTAACGCACCACTCTGCCGACGACACGGTGCTCGGTTGGCGACCCGATTCTCGCGCGATCCTGTTTAGTAGCAATCGCGGCGAGGATTTCACGCCGCAGCTTTACCTTGTCAGTGTCGATGGAGGCATGCCTACCAAAGCGGGAACAGACATGGGTGTCCAGGCCGCATTCTCAGCAGACGGTCGTCGCATCGCATACAACCCCCGCTCACAAGTTTACTGGCGTAAGTACTATCGCGGCGCTACGCAAAGCGACATCGTGGTGATGGACATTGCGTCGAAGCGCTTCACACAGCTGACTGATTTTGACGGCCACGATTCATGGCCCATGTGGGGCCAAGACGGCGGCATTTATTTCGTCAGCGATCGCGAAGGAAATGGATTGACGAACATCTGGCGGATCTCAGCCGAAGGTGGTAAAGCTGATCGAATCACGTCCTTCAAAAGTGGGGACGTACGTTGGCCCGCTATCAGTGCTGATGGTCGCGTTATCATGTTCGAGCACGACTTTGGAATCTGGAAACTCGATGTAGGCAGTAAGAAAGCAACGCCGATTACACTCAATATCGCTGCCGAGACTCAGGAGAATCTGACTGAAGCCCAGACGTTCAATTCCCAGGTAGATGATTACGATCTTGCTCCCGGCGCACGTCGAGTTGCCTTCTCGATTCACGGCGAGATCTTTACTGCACCCGTCGAGGAAGGCGATCTAAAACAGGTCACCGAAAGCACATTTCGGGATCGGTCTGTTCTCTATTCCCCTGACGGTAAATCGATTTCGTTTATCTCGGACCGTAGTGGGCGCGAGGAACTGTTCGTCACTTCAGTAGATGGCGTGGGCGATGCCAGACAGATCACCGACATCGATACGTTGAAGTTCGGTTACCGATGGTCACCTGACTCGAAAGAGATCGCCTTCGCAACCTCCGATGGGAAGTTACGAAAGGTTGATACCACCACTAAGCAAGTTACGGAACTCGATTCTTCAAACTATGGGAACATCGGCACACCGATTTGGTCACCTGACGGCAAATGGATCGCCTATTCAAAGTCTGATGTCACTCGGACCAGCGACATCTACGTGATTGCAGCTTCAGGAGCTGAAAAACAACCACACAAGATGACTTTTGATTCGAACAGTGACTTGAATCCACAGTTCTCGCCTGATGGACGAAAACTCTTCTTTCAAAGAGTTGAGGGTGGCGCCGGGAATGCTCCTGCCTCAGTTCAGATCTATTCGGTCATACTCGAGCGCCTCGAGAAGGACCCCGATGATCCAGAACAACGTGCAGAACCCGAATCTGGTCCTTCAGCCGGAGAAGCAGGCGCAGAGGGCCCACCTCGCCGTGGTCCAGCCGAGCGGCGTCAACCACCACGCGAAATCAAGATGGACTGGGCAGGCCTCAAACGACGTACTCGCGTGATTACCCGCATGCCGTTCCCGATCACGTCATTCACAGTTGCGCCAGATAGCCGCACACTCGTTTTTGTTACCAGCGAGCCGGCTGGACCAGCAAACGTACCTGTTATCTATTCGATTCAAGATGATGGCAGACGATTGGCGCGAGTTGTTTCTGGTCAACCGCCCCAGGAAGGCGGTGGCCCAGGTGGCGGTGGCGGCGGTTTTGGTGGCGGCATCTCGGGTCTGGATATTTCACGTGACGGACGGACTCTCTTTTTCCTGGAACGC
The DNA here is from genome assembly GCA_036554845.1 of Pyrinomonadaceae bacterium. Lineage (GTDB taxonomy): Bacteria > Acidobacteriota > Blastocatellia > Pyrinomonadales > Pyrinomonadaceae > PSRF01. The sequence continues at coordinate 1,367 of DATBMP010000014.1, read as the reverse complement.
GACGGTATTTATTCAGTCGCGCTTCCGCAATCTCCGCCTCCAGGATCGGCGGCCGCTGCCGCTGCGGCCGCAGCTGGCCCCGGACGTGGTGAAGGTGCGCGGAGACGAATCAACTTCACTGTCCGAGTTCACATCGATCGCCCGTCTGAATGGGCCGAAATGTTTGACGATGCATGGCGGACGATGAAGTACCGTTTTTATGATCCGCAGATGCACGGCATGAATTGGGACGCAGCCCGAACCAAGTATCGTCCGTTGGTTGAGTATGTCGGGGATCGGCAGGAGTTGCTCAATATCATCAACGAGATGATCGGTGAATTGAATGCGTCGCACACGGGAGCTGCGCCACCGCCGGGCGGTCGTCAGGGTGGTGTATCAACCAGCCATCTCGGCATTGAGTTGGAGCCCGATGCCACTGCGGGCCGCTATCGCGTGACTCACGTCTACGAAGATGGACCAGCCGATAAGGACTGGGTGCGTGTGAAGCAGGGCGACTATTTGATCGCAATCAACGGCAAGGCAGTGAAAGCCGGAGACGAGTATTGGCAGTTACTCAACAATCCGATCAACCGCCGCGTGGAAGTAACCTTTAATGATAAACCGAGCGAGGAAGGTGCATGGCGTACTCGCATCGAGACCATTTCGGGCGGTGCATACAGCCAGCTTCGTTACGAGCGTTGGGTGATGGACCGGCGTAAGAAGGTGGACGAACTGTCAAATGGACGCATCGGCTATCTGCATATCCAGGCGATGAATCAACCGTCGCTCAGAAAATTCGAGAAAGAGATTCGAGAGTTTCGCAACAAGGAAGCACTCGTGATCGACCAACGCTGGAATGGCGGCGGGAACATCGAACAGGAACTGTTGGCGATCCTGGTCCAACGTCAGTATCAGATCTGGCAACCTCGTGGGACCGAACCTGCCGGAAGGCCGTTCGCCGGCTTCTTTGGACCAAAGGTGGTTTTGCAGAACTGGCGGTCAGGGTCAAACGCGGAAATGTTTCCAGCAGGATTCCGAGCACTGGGGTTAGGTAAAGTTATTGGAACACCAACGGCGGGTGCGGTGATCGGAACCGGCAGTTACAGCTTGATTGACGGTTCCACGGTGCGCACACCCGGAGTCGGGGTTTATCTGGCAGACTCAAAACGGACCAACATGGAGAACCTCGGAGTTCAACCTGATATGTTCGTTGATAATTCGCCGGAAGATAATCTTGCCGGACGCGATCGCCAGTTGGAAGCTGCGGTTGATGAGTTGATGAAACAGTTGCAAGGACCAAGACGAAACGTCGCAGCTGGATCGCAACAGTAGGCACTTTTTGGAGTGCGGTAGCAAGCGCAGCGCGACACCGCTTTGGATACTTGTCG
>DATBMP010000007.1:0-8493 GCA_036554845.1 Pyrinomonadaceae bacterium | reverse complement strand
CAAACCATCCGGCGCGTGCTGAGCAGGATACGTTCTACACGACCGATGGATTTGCGTTGCGTTCGCAAACCTCGACTGTACAGATCCATGCGATGCAACGACGTGGCGCTCCGGTGCGAATGATTGCGCCCGGTCGGGTGTTTCGCCGAGACACGCCCGATCCGACTCACAATCCGATGTTTTTTCAAGTGGAGGGTCTTTGTGTGGATCGCGGGATCACGATGGCCCATCTGAAGGGAACTGTGGCTGAGTTCCTGCGAAGAATGTTTGGTCCAAACACGGTCACTAGATTTCGACCTTCATATTTTCCCTTTACGGAACCGAGCGCAGAGTTCGACTTCAGTTGTTTCAAGTGCGGTGGTTCAGGATGTCGCATCTGCAAGAACTCTGGATGGATAGAACTTGGCGGGTCGGGAATGGTGCATCCCAACGTCTTGATTGCTGCCGGCATCGACCCTCAGGAGTTTTCCGGTTTCGCATTTGGTCTCGGCATCGATCGTATGGCGTCACTGATGTACAACCTCGACGACATACGGCTGTTATTCGAGAATGATGTGCGATTTTTAGAGCAGTTTGATTAAGGACCGTCAATTGTCAGTGGTCAGTTGTGTGGGCATTCGTAACTTTGGTCTTGAGTGTTGGGTCTTTGGTTTGTGATCGTTCAGTGCAACTCTACGAAATCACGAAACGACACCAAACAAGACCAATACCAAAGACCAGACCAAAGACCTAAAGACCAAAGACCAACTGACCACTGACCGCTGACAACTGACCAATGTTGATTAGTTACAACTGGCTGAAAGAGTTGACCAATACCCGGTTGACGCCGGATGAGCTGCGGGAACGCCTGACCATGGTTGGGTTGGCTATTGACGCGGTTGCCTGTGAAAACGGTGACTGCGTTCTCGATGTGGAGGTCCCTTCAAATCGGCCAGATTGCCTGTCTCACGTGGGTATCGCCAGGGAAGTCTCAGTGATCGAGTCCGGCCAGATCAACTTTCCGGCAACACAACCTGCGCGTGTTGCTGAACCTGCCAGCCAATTCACCTCAGTAGAAATAGTTGATGCCGATCTTTGCCCACGGTATGCGGCGAGAGTCGTACGAGGCGTAAAGATTGGACCGTCGCCGGAATGGCTCGCAAAGCGTCTGGAGGAGATAGGCCAGCGCCCCATCAACAACGTCGCCGACATCACGAATTACGTTCTTCACGAGTTGGGTCAGCCGCTTCATGCCTTCGATCTCGCGAGACTTTCTGAACAACGGATCGTGGTGCGTCGTGGGCGGCCCGATGAAAAACTGAGAACCCTTGACGGCGTGGACCGTGAACTTGATTCAGAGATGCTGGTGATCGCCGACGCGAATAAGGCTGTGGCCCTTGCCGGGATCATGGGCGGTGAAGAATCCGAGATTTCAGTCTCAACCGTCGACGTCCTGATCGAGAGCGCCTATTTCGATCCCGATTCGGTGCGCAAGACTGCGCGCAAACTCGGGATGGATACCGAGGCTTCACGAAGGTTCGAACGGGGCGCTGACTGCGAGAACGTGCTACGCGCGCAGTCGAGATGCGTTGAGCTCATTTGTGAGATTGCTGGTGGCACGGCCACTATCGATGCGATTGACGTCTATCCCTCTCCGGTGCAATCGCGAACAGTTTCTTTGCGACCAGCGAGAGTTGAAGGTTTGACCTCGATCAGTGTCTCGGAAACTGAGATGCTCAGGATACTGAGTGCGCTCGGTTTCACGAAAGAAGCAAAGAACGGCAACGCGTTGACGTTCGCAGTTCCGTCATGGCGCGGTGATGTTTCGCGCGAAGAGGATCTTGTTGAGGAGGTCGCTCGACACACGGGCTACAACAAGATCGGTTCGGAGCTACCGCCTGCTACGATGGCCGGCGAGTATCAGCCAAACGAAATCAAGCTTCGTGCACTAAGACGAGCCTTCAGCGGCCGCGGTTATGATGAAGCGATTAACTTCAGTTTTATCGATGCGGGTTCCGAAGAACGGTTTGAGTTGATTCCAGGCCTCACGATTCGCGACGCGGCGGACGCGTTTGTGAGTTTAAAAAATCCGATTGTTGATGAAGCAAATCGCATGCGACCGACCCTGCTTCCACGCCTGCTCGATGCGGTGAAACACAACCTTAATCACGGTATTCGCGATGTTCGTTTGTTTGAAATTGGGCGGATTTTTGCGGCTTTTGGTGACGGTGAGCTTCCTGAGGAACGGCTCGCCCTGGGCATTGTGGCCACTGGAGGCGCACTTGAGGAAGGCCGTGCACAAGCGTCGCGAGAACTTGATTACTTCGACGTTAAGGGAGTGATTGAAGCTGCGGTTGATGCGATGAAGTTGTTGCCTCTCTCATTTGAAAAAGCGATCGTAAAGCATTTGCGCCTGGGTCAAGCGGCGCAAGTGTCTCTTAATGAAGGAACTGCAATCGGCACGATCGGGCGTCTTTCAGATCCGGTGGCCTCTGAATACAAGATCCGACAGGTGGTCTATGTGGCCGAGATCGACCTTTCAACGCTACTCGGGTATGACGAGCGACAGATCCACTACAAACCACTGCCGCGCTATCCGTCGGTTCAGCGCGATGTGACTTTGTGGTTGGCCCGGCAATTCACTTTCAACGATCTGCTTCGCTCGATTGAGAAGGCCCGCCCGGAAGACTATCGAGGGACCAGGTTGGTTGGTACCTACGAAGGTGCCAACATTCCAGAAGACAAACGGGCCATCACCATCCGCGTCGAATATCGAGCTGACGATCGTACGTTGCGGGATGAAGAAGTTGAAGAAAGACATAGAGCATTGCTGGAATCAATAACGCAAGAACTCGGCGCTGAGCAGCACTAAAAATAAATCGCGCACTGCCGTGAAATGAGTCTTGCGCTTGTAGTCGCGAAGTCGCATAATCGGGAGCGCTCGACAGGCGACAGTAAATCGGGAGATAGCAATGGTTGCTTTATCTGGATTGGAAAAGTTTTCGCACCTGGAAGACAAGATCTACCGGACTATTGAACTAACGAAAACACTGCGCCAGGAAAAAGAGAATCTGGAAAAAGAGCTCGCCTTGATGCGCCGCGACATCGGCAACGTACTCAACGAAAAAGAGAGGCTCGAGACTCAAGTGGAGAAGCTGTTAGCAGAGCGAGATACGATTCGCATGAAAGTCGAAGCCATGTTGGATGCTGTTGCTGCGCTCGATCCTGAGATGGCGGAGGAGCTTAGATGACCGCGGGTATAGGGCAGATTCTCGGTAAAGGCGCCATGGAGTCTACTACGACCACCCCAACCATCAGAGTTGAGATCTACAATCAAACCTACAACATCCGTTCGGATGGTGACACGGAGTACATCATTCAGTTAGCAGAGTTTGTTGATAGCCGGATGCGCGAGATTTCGTCTGGAACCCTCACCGTTGACTCGCTCAAGGTGGCTATTCTTGCAGCACTTCATATCGCTGACGAACTTCACCGTCTCAAGCATCTTCACGAACAGGCTGATGCCCAACTTGCAACACGAAGCGCGGAATGCGCGGAAATGCTGGACCGCTTGCTTAAAGTTAGAAACAGCGTGGAACAGGAGCAAGGTGGGGCCGGCAAAATCACCCTCGGGTAAAAATACAAATAAATAATTAGCTGTTAGTTTGGTCTTGGGTCTTTGGTCTTAGGCTTTTGGTTTTTGGTTTTGTTGGAGGATTTTTTGTCTTTCGTAGATCGTTACCACTGAACGCCAGATCGCTTGAACGAAACCAAAACCAAAGACCAAAGTCCAAAAACCAAAGGCCAGGCAGACCAAAGTTGAAATGACAACTGACCGCGGACCTATGTTAGTATGCGTTCGGTGGAGGGAATCCATCTGCGGGGCACGTCACCGAGTTACGATGATTGAGCCAACGCCGTTAACTAGGGAGGCCGACGCCGCGTTAGTCAGTGCATTTCTTCATCGTTAAGATTTGCCAAAGACTGCGGTAGAAAAGAGGTCACCCACCTGTATATGCAGGTTCAATTACGGCTTCGGAACGTCCACTGCGGATCTCCCTCCTCCAACTAATCTCAGCTTTACATTGCGGATGCAAAGTTCTCCCGTCGTAAATCATAAGTCGTAATCGTAAGGCGTAACGCAATCACGATTGACGAAAGATTTACGGCGTTTTTGTGTAAACCAAACGCCTTTCCGATTCATGGTCTAGAAACGCACTTTAAATGAAGGTACTTATCATCGGCGACGTCGTCGCCAAGCCAGGTCGAATGGCCGTACTTGAACGCATTCAGGATCTGCGTGAACAACATTCAATAGACTTTGCGATTATGAATGCCGAGAACCTGGCCGGAGGATTCTCGATTACGCCTTCACTTGGCGAACAACTCTTTGCCTCTGGAATTGATGTTATGACTTCCGGTAACCACATCTTCGATAAGAAGGAAGCGGTTGCTTACGTCGTCAAACAGCCGCGCCTGTTGCGGCCGGCAAACTATCCACCGGGAACACCGGGAAGTGGAATTTGGGTAGGAGTTGTTCGCGAAACACGAGTTGCAGTGATCAGTCTGATGGGACGGGTGTTCATGCCGCCGGCAGATGATCCCTTCCGTGTCGTCAATGAGCTGTTATCGGCGCTACCCGCTGACGTGAAGGTCCGCATACTGGATATGCACGCCGAAGCAACCTCAGAAAAGGTAGCCATGGGTTGGTATCTCGATGGTCGCGTTTCAGCTGTCGTTGGCACTCATACGCACGTCCAGACTGCGGACGAACGAATTCTGCCCGGAGGCACGGCATATTTGAGCGATATTGGGATGACGGGAAGTTATGCGGGGGTGATCGGGATGAATAAATCCGATGTAATTGCGCGTTTTACCTCGGCAACAGCGGGAAGAGCCGGACATGCTGCAGGCGATGTCAGAATCTGTGCGGCGGTGGTTAATATCGATGAGGAGACCGGTCAGGCGCGCAGCATTGTTAGGGTAAACCTTCCACACGAAGCGTGAAGTTTGCCAAACTAAGCTGGGCCGGTTTCGGTAGGAACAGTTGGGCCAGTAGATTGGGACTTGATGACGGGCGGAGAGACAAGCCGTTGGGCCAGACCTTCAGGGAAGGACCGAACACGTCCAGTTGAATCGGTGACCACGTGACCCGTTTCGCCTTCCGCAATTATCTGGCCGTCGGAGGCGCGGATGATCTCGTAGCCAAAACGAAGCGAGCGACGACGAAGCTCGGTAATGTGAGTTCGAATTACCAACTCGTCGTCGTAGTAAGCAGGAGCTTTGTAGCGACAGTAGGCTTCGGCAACTACTAAAAACGAATCCTCATACTCTTCCATGTCGCGGTACGACAATCCTCGAGCACGGCAGAATTCGGCCCTGCCAATCTCGAACCAAATGAGGTAGTTGGCGTAGTAGACAATGCCCATCTTGTCCGTCTCGGAATAACGCACTCGTTGAAGTGTCTCATGCCACTCTCCGAATGAGTTGTCCGGTGCAGGACTTGTCATCTGAACGGTTAGCCTCCAAACTCTCTCTTTAGAAGAGAGAGTGCTCTCTTTTGGGACCCAGGGTTGAAAACGTTTAGCGGACTATAAGAGTGAAATCTGAAGATGTCAAAGCAAATTAGCTCAATGATTAACAGGCTTGTCCTGGTCTATCTGGTCTTCTCTCTATTGATTGCGGGTCTGGTTTTGGGAGGGTCGGCGGCCGCTTCTTCACCGCAAAGTGCGGGTGTAGCAACCAGCGCGGCACGTAACGCTGCCATTGTCGCGACGACTGTCGCCGTTCTCAAAGAAACGAGTCAGATCAGGGAATTAACGATCATTCGTCCGGTGAAAAGCGGAGCCCAAACTCGCACGGACATCGAACGCATGGTGGTAAAGAACCTGGACCACCAGACCACTCCCGCTGAAATGCACGCCACCGAAGTGGCACTCAAGAAGTTTGGTCTTGTACCCGCTCATTTTCAATACCGCCCATTCGTGATTAAGCTACTTACCGAACAGGTAGCAGGCTATTACGACACCAAAGCGCAGCAGTTCTACCTGGCTGATTGGATTGAGCTCGAGGGTCAAAAGCCCGTAATGGCCCACGAGCTGACGCATGCATTGCAGGACCAGCACTTTAATCTGCGTCGTTTCGAAGAATGGCCCAAAGGCGACTCCGACGCCGAAATGGCTGCCCATGCATTGATCGAAGGTGATGCGACCCTGGCGATGAGTCTATACATGGCAAGAAATCCGCTGGTCGCTTTGGCCTTTATGCGTTCGCTTGGCTCGACAACCAGCTCGTCAAAAAACTTCGATTCTGCGCCGCGAGCGCTTCGCGAGTCTCTGGTGTTCCCATACGAGCAGGGTATGGAGTGGGCCACTCGCGTGTACAAAAAGGGTGGATGGCCAATGGTCTCGCAAGCCTTCGCTAAGTTGCCTCAATCCACAGAACAGATATTGCACCCGGACAAATACTTTGCTTCGGAAGCTCCGGTGAAGATTTCGCTTCCTGAAGTGGGAAATGTGCTAGGTTCGGGTTGGAAGAAAGTTGATTACGACGTGAATGGCGAGTGGGGTTACTACCTGGTTCTGGATGAGTTCTTAAAAGCTCCCACTGAATCAAAGAGGGCCGCAGCCGGATGGGCCGGCGATCGATATGCAATCTATGAGTCTCCGGCTACTGGCCGCGTCGCCATTCTGCAACTCACCGCCTGGGACACAGTCGAAGATGCCCGCGATTTTTATGAGGCATATGTAAAACGTACGGAACGTCGTTATGAGGGAGCCCAATCCTTCGAACTCTTTACCGAGAAAGAAGCCGCGGGAAAAGAGTTCAAGGCATTCCAAACTAACGAAGGTAACGTCGTAATCGAGTTGCGAAACGATCGAGTACTGATCGTTGAAGGTGTGCCCGGGAAGGTCGAAACGAAAGCACTGCTCACAATGCTCTGGAAGTAAGTCTAAGCTTGGTGCTCGGTACAGGTAGCCGCAAAAAATTTCTCGCCCCCAGCCTGAACCAAGAATCAAAAAACAAGCTCTATAAGTCGTGAGTTCTCCCACAGACCCACTGCTGCTTCTCTCGCTTATCGACGCCAGTGTCGATGGCATACACGCATTCGATCTCGAGTGTCGTTACATTGCCTGGAATAGGGCGATGGAACGCATCTCCGGCGTCAAACGCGATGATGTAATTGGACGTATCGCTTTCGAAAGGTTTCCCTTCCTGAAGGATATGGGAGTCGATCAGCATTATCTGGATGCGCTGGCAGGCAGAATAATTACCGTCAAAAACCGGCGCTACCGGATACCTGAAACCTCCCGCGAAGGGTTCTTTGAAGGTCACTATTCCCCGCTGATTCTCGATGGCGAGATTGTTGGCGGTATCGGTGTGATCCACGACATCACCGACCAGAAACGGATTGAAGGCGAGGCCCGTGAGGTTCATCAACGTCTCAGTTTCCACGTCGAAAATTCACCGCTTGCTGTGATCGAATGGAACAGTGACTTTCGTGTTTCACGCTGGTCAGAGGCAGCTGAACGTCTCTTTGGATGGGAAGCCGAAGAAGTGTTGGGCAAGCAGGTGGGAGATTGGCGGTTCGTTTATGAAGAGGATGTCGCCGCAGTCGAGCAGGTAAGTCAGCGACAACGGGCCGGAATGGAGCGTCACGGCGTCATCTTTAATCGGAACTACACAAAGGACGGTTCGGTGCTCTACTGCGAGTGGTACAACTCCGTCCTGAATAACGATCGAGGACAGCTGGTTTCAGTTCAATCCCTTGTTCTTGATGTCACCGCCCGAAGACTCGCAGAGGAAGAACGATCTGAACTACTTAGCAGAGAACGTGACGCTCGCAGACATGCTGAAGATGCAGATCGTTTGAAGGATGAATTCCTGGCAACACTTTCTCATGAACTACGAACGCCGCTAACTGCTGTTCTTGGTTGGGCTTCATTGATGCGCACCGGTGACGTTCCTGAATCCGACTTTCCGCGCGCCCTGGAGATCATTGAACGTAACGCCCGCTCGCAAGCTCGCTTGATAGATGATCTTTTAGACGTCTCGCGGATCATCACCGGTAATTTGCACGTCGAGATGCGTCCCCTCGATCTGGCATCAGTGGTTGAGTTGGCTAGTGAAGCGGTGCGGCCGGCGGCAAAAGCGAAAGGCATTCGGTTACATCTTGAGTTTGATAGCGAAACGCGAATGATTCGCGGAGACCCGACCAGGTTGCGTCAGGTTGTATGGAACCTACTGCTGAATGCCATCAAGTTCACGTCACGGGGTGGTAGCGTATCGGTTCGAGTTGTAGCTTCCGAACTCTCAGCACGCCTCATCGTTTCCGATACGGGCGAAGGAATCAATTCCGAATTTCTGCCTTACGTCTTTGATCGCTTTCGCCAGGCCGAAGGGTCTATTTCGCGAAAACAAGGTGGCCTTGGCCTGGGCCTCGCGGTGGTTCGACATCTGGTTGAACTTCACGGAGGAGCTGTCAGTGCGCACAGTGAGGGGCCAGGGTTGGGA